>JBDGTP010000079.1:0-5018 GCA_042216725.1 Haloplanus sp. | reverse complement strand
CCCATTACCAACACCAGCGTCTCTATCGGTAAAACAGTTCCCTAGACACTATCAGGTGGTAGTTGAAGCGGCCGCTCCCCGAGATGTCTGCCCGGCGTCGCAACTCCGAGAACGAGAGCGTCTCCGGCACGCCGGGCGTGGATGCGTCCCCGAGTGCCCGGATGATCTTGATCCGGGTACGATCCGCCAGCAGGGTGAAGGCGTCGTCGGGACGCAGGCCGTCGCTGTCCTCTGTCACCGTGTGCGCGCAGGTGCCTGACACACATATACGCTTGGACGGGCCTCTCTCGACATCCCCGGTGCGGGCCGACGACGTGGTTCGAGCATGGTGAGTCACGCGGGGGTTTTACACCGGTGACCGTTCAGATCACACGACGGATGCCGGACACTGCGCTCGAATACCTGGTCGGGTCGCCCGTTCGTCCCGCCACGCTGACCGCGTTGCGGGACGCCGGCCCCCTCTCGATTCGGACGCTCGAAGGGCGGGTCTCGGCCTCGCGCCGCACCCTGAAGCGCACGCTGGGAACGATGGAGTCGCGGGGCTGGGTTCGACCGGTCGACGGCGGCTACCAACTCACCGCGCTCGGGGCGTCGATACTGGCGGCGTACGAGCGATGTCGGGAGACAAAACGGATCGCCGAGGAGTTCAGCCCGTTCCTCCGACAGACGCCGGCCCCGGGGTTCGACCTCGACCTCGACACCCTGGCTGAAGCGACCCTGATCCGAACCGACGACGACCCGACCGCGCCCATCGACCGCCTGCTCGAACTCCGGGCGGACGCGACCCGCGTCCGGGAGTGTGCGCCGTTCCTCCTTCTGGACTCCGTCCGGCAACTCGCCGACCGGGTCGCGAACGGCGAGCCCCCGCCCCAGGTGACGCTCATCCTCCGGGACTGCTCACCGACTCCGGAGGGGTACTCCCCGGAGTACTGCGACCGATTCGAGACGCTGCTGTCGGCATCGAGCGTCGACCTCTACCGAACCGACGACGTCCCGTTCGCGTTCGGTATTGCGGACGACCACGCCTTCATCGGGTCGGCGGACACCGACGGTATGCCGGGCACCCTCGTCGAGAGCGACTCACCCGAGTTCGTCGACTGGGTGGAACGGACGTTCGAGCAGCGCCGCGAGGCGGCGACGCCGCTGGGTGAGTGAGTTTCATTACCCGGAGCGCGTAAGGCCTCGTCATGTACGCGGTAGTCGGGTGCAACGACTGCGGGGGGCTGTGGCTGCTCACCGACCCGGGATCGAGCGAGACGGCGACCTGCCCGCAGTGCGGGACGCGCCACCGAACCGACCGGCTGAAGCGGCTGTTCACCGCCGCCGACCGCGAGACGGCGCGCGAAGCGCGTGCCGCGATGCTCGCCGACCGTGCCGACGCGAGCGACGCCTTCGAGCGAACGCCCTCCGTGGCCGAGATGGCGGCCGAGGCCGACGAGGCCGTCGTCGACGACCGGGAGTATCTCGATGCGGCAGGGATCGACGCGGACGCCGTCGCCGACGCCGGGGAGCGCGAGGGGCGCGGCTCGACGCCCCGTCCGGACATCGTTCGCGACGCACTCCGCACCCTCGACGCCCCCGACGAGGCCGACGTTGTGGCCTACGCCACCGACCGGGGCGTCCCCGCCGACGCCGCCACCGACCTGCTCGACCGGCTGGTTCGCCGGGGCGAAGCCACCGAGTCCGGCGGCACCTACCGGCTCCTGTAGGCACCGCTCACAGGAGGCCGAGCAGACGCAGGAACGTGGGCAGCGACACGACGATGCCGAGCAGTAGCTTCGCGGGGAGCCACTGCGTGGTACGTGGCGTCGGCGCTGACGTCTCGGGGTCGGACACGGACGGGCTTTGTCGCCCCGAACTGCGGCGTCGGTACCCGAACGTTCGCGCCGTGGCCCGCGGTGAAACTGACGGTGTTACCGTCCGAGGGACTCGTGGGCCGAGGAGAGGTGCCGAGAGCCGAGCGCCGCGAGCAAGGAGAGTTCGCCCGCCAGCGCCCCCACCGCGATGCACTCCGCGAGGGCGTCGGCGTTCGACCCCGCCGGGTCGCCGCCACCGGCGACGCCGAGCAGGTCGAGCGCCTCGGCCTGGGTCGGGAGTCGCGTCCCGCCGCCGACCGTCCCGACCTCCAGGCTGGCGAGCGAGACGCTCACGTAGAGGCCGTCCTCGCGCACCTCGGCGGTCGTGATGGCGTTCGACCCTTCGACCACCTGCGCGGCGTCCTGACCTGTCGCGAGGAAGACGGCAGCGACGACATTCGCGACGTGGGCATTGAAGCCGAGACTTCCCGCTTTCGCGCTCCCGACGAGATTCTTGCGCGTGTTCACCTCGGCGATGGCCTCGGGCGTCGTGTGCAGGCGCTCCTCGACCACTTCGCGCGGGATGGTCACGTCGGCGGTGACGCTTCGGCCTCTCCCTTCGACGGCGTTGATCGCCGCCGGCTTTTTGTCCGTACAGAGGTTGCCGGAGAGCGCGACCAGTGACGCGGCCGTCTCCTCCTCGACGACTTCGGCCGCCGCCCGGGTGGCGATGGTGGCCATGTTCATCCCCATCGCGTCCTTGGTGTCGTAGCGAAAACGGAGGAAGACGGAGTTGCCGACGACGTAGGGCGTCACGTCGTCGAGTTCGCCGTGGCTCGTCGTCGCCTCGGCGGCCTCGCGGAGGGGCTCCGCGTTGTCCCGTACCCACTCCACGAGCGCCTCGGCCTCGGCCACGTCGGCCACCCGGAAGACGGGAGCGCGGGTCATCCCCGACTTGGTGACGCGGGCCGTCGCACCGCCCGCGGCGTCGACGACGGAACAGCCGCGGTTGACGCTCGCGATCAGGGCGCCCTCCGTCGTCGCCATCGGGAGGTAGCGCTCGCCGTCGAGGGCGCCGCCGTGGACGGTCACCGGGCCGGCGACACCCATCGGCACCTGGGCCGCACCGATCATGTTCTCGATGTTGGCGTCGGCTCGGTCGGCGGGGAAGCCGTACGAGCCGACCGTGTCGAGGCCGGCGTCGGCGTCGGCTTCGACGAGGCGCCGCCGAGCGGTCGCCGCCGTGTCGGCGTCGGCGTGGTCTTCGAGTTCGTGCATCCGGAGGTCGCCGTTTCGAACCCGCCGGACGAGGGCGTTCGCGTCGGTCATGTCGGAGTCGTGGCGGCCCCCGTCCTAAGCGTTACTGGTGTCCCCCAAAGCTAACTCACCGCGGCACCCATATCGGGTATGGAGCTCTCGAGTCCGGCGTTCCGAGACGGCGACCCCATTCCCGAGCGGTACGGCTACACGGCAGACGACATCAATCCGCCGCTGGAGATTACGGATCCGCCCGCCGACGCCGAGTCGCTCGTGCTCATCATCGACGACCCGGACGCGGTCGAACCCGCGGGCAAGGTGTGGCTTCACTGGTTGGTGTGGAACATCGACCCCACGCGCAAGCGGGTACCCGAAGACTGGTCGACCGACACCGCCGCCGCGGTCGAGGGGGAGAACGACTACGGCGACGTGGGCTACGGCGGCCCCAACCCGCCGGATCGGGAACACACCTATCGGTTCCGGCTGTTCGCACTCGACGAGACGCTCGACGTGCCGGCCGGCGCGGGCCGTGATCGGGTGGAGCGGGAGATGGAGGGCCACGTCCTCGATACGACGACCTACGAGGGGAGATACGCACCCTGATTAGAACAGCGTCCGACTACAGGAGCCACAGGGGTTCTCCGATTTCTTGTCGACTTCGCGCACGGTCGGAGAGAAGTTCATCACGCAGCGCTCGTTGTTACAGTGTTCGAGGCCGACGGTGTGGCCGATTTCGTGAACGATTTCCTTTCGCACGCGGTTCGCGAACACCTCGCTCTGGGACAACACTTCGTTCTGCGAACTCGGCGTGATGCCGCCGTCGGAGGAGGTCTGGAGGCGATAGGTAGAGACGACGGAGCCGTTCCCGTTGAGGTAGGCGAGGCCGAAGACGTAGTTCCGGTTCCGGTAGTAGAGATCCTCGCTCGTGACGCCGATGTTCTTCTCGCCGTTGCCGACCCGACTCGCGAGGTCGATGAACTCCTCCGCGCGGTACTGGTCACGGCTTCGGTCGAACGCGCCGTCGGGGATCGGCTGGGACGACTGGATCGTCACTTCACAGTCGTAAACCGATCGGAGTCCGTCGGAGGCCTCACGTTTCACCGGTGCCGGCACCTCCCCAATCGGCACGATGTCGACATGCATGCGAGGAGTTAAGCGCGGCCCCGCTATAAATATCCCGACGTGACGGCCCCCCGCACCGAACTCGCCGCCCGTCTCGCCACCTACGACCGCCTCGTCGAGGTGGGGATCGGCCGCCGTCCGGAGGTGGCGGCCGCTCTCGCCGACGCCGGGGCGGACGTAACCGCGACCGACGTGTTCGACGCGCCCGTCCCCGAGGGCGTCGACTTCGTCCGTGACGACGTGGTCGCGCGATGCGAGCGCATCGATGGGGGCGACCACCCCGGCGACCCCTACCGCGCCGACGCCGTCTACGGGCTGAATCTGCCGGCGGAACTCCAGCGACCCGCCCGCGACGTGGCCCGCGCCGCGAACGCCGACTTCCTCTTTACCACCCTCGGGTTCGAGGAACCCGTGATCCCGGTCGAACGCGAGTCGGTGGGCAGCGCGACGCTGTACGTCGTCCGTCAGAGATAGCGGGGAGCGTTGCCGCCGAGTCAACGGCCATACTTCTGGCCGTCATACTCCGATACATGTCTGACGAACAACACGACCACGGCGACGAGCCGGGACACCACCACGAGTACGTCGATGCGGCCGTCGAGGCGCGCGACGACTGGGCCCGCCGGCGCCGCAAGGGGATTCCCACCGACAAGCGACTGCTCGTCGTCGCGTGCATGGACGAGCGCATCCCCGTCGAGGAGGCCCTCGGTCTCGACTTGGGCGACGCCCAGATCTATCGGAACGCGGGCGGCAAGGTCACCGACGACGTGATCCGGTCGGCGGCGCTGACGACGCAGTTTTTCGACACCGAGGAGATCATCGTCGTCAACCACACCGACTGCG
>JBDGTP010000073.1:0-7171 GCA_042216725.1 Haloplanus sp. | reverse complement strand
AAGCGGGCTGTGAAACAGTGAATTCCACCGCCGTATGGCGATTCAACACAGCCCGCTATTGACCACCCATCCGAAGCGACCGAGAACGGGGAGACTACTCGCAGGATTCTGGAGTACGCCCGGCGGAATGACATCGGTCACGTTCTGTTTGCTAGCAGTCGAGAAGTGTACGGGGAAAATGAGGAGCTGGTGTGCGAGGAGTCCAGTGCTGGACCCCAGAACTGTACGAATCCGTATGCGGCCAGCAAGCTATTCGGCGAAGCACTTTGCCGATCCTATCAGCGTTGCTACGGGCTGAATACGGGAATCCTCCGTTTCTCGAACGTCTACGGGCGCTACGACGATCACGACCGGGTAGTTCCCCTATTTATTGCGCAGGCGACGGCAGGGAAAGAACTGACCGTCTACGGGGAAGGAAAGGTGTTGGATTTTGTTTATCTCGACGACTGCGTCGCTGGCATCGAACGTGCTATCGAACGGGTAGGGCAGGTAGCCGGTGAAGCAGTGAACATCGGGTCCGGCCGCGGGACGTCTATCGTTGAGGTCGCACAACAGGTCGCGGACACCATCGACGCGTGTCCGGGCTACGATGTCCAATCGGAGAGGGCTGGCGAACCGACGAAAGCCGTCGTCGGCTTAGACAAGACCCGTGCTCTGTTGGATTACCACCCCGAGTATCGATTCGAAGATGGGCTTGCGGAAACCATCGAGTGGTACCAGGCGCGTCCGGAACTACTGGACTCACTCGTCTGAGTGCTGAATATCCCGATAGAGCCGTTCGAGGCGCTCAATCATGGCCGGTATCGAGTGGGTCGTCTCGACAAGCTCTCGGCCGGCCCGACCCATCTGTGACCAGCGGTCCGTCATCCCGAATACGTCTCTCAAACCGTCGGCTAACGCGTCGACATCCCTCTCCGGAACCAGTATCCCGCTTTCACCGTCGCGGACGATTTCCGGAATTCCTGCGTGATACGTCGACACGATAGGGAGACCGGTCGCCTGTGCTTCCAGCAACACGGTGGGCGTTCCTTCCTGATCTCCATTACTGGCGGTCACGCTCGGAAGGACGAACACGTGTGCGTCGGAGAGTTCCCGTTCGACCGTGTCTTGGTCTATCCATCCGAGTAGTTCGACAGCGTCTCCGATGCCACGCCGTTCGATGCGGCGCTCGATTTGGTTCCTGCGCGGACCGTCACCTGCAATTCGATACGTGACATCGTACTCGTCGACGAGCCGAGCAACGGCATCGACGGCGTACTTCAATCCTTTCTTTTCGGTGAACCTAGCGACGGTCAAGAGTTTTATAGGTTCGTCGCTGCTTCTCTCCCTGGTGTGGAATCGGTACTTTTCGGTATCGATCGCGAGTTGCTGTTTGACGATCTTTTTCGGTGGACAGCCAGCATCTGAGAGTTTCGATACCATATCATTACTGAGTGCCGTTACGGCGTCGCAGTGTGGAAACAGGTCGACGTACGCCTGTGGATTCTTGACGAGAATCTCACTCACGTCGTAGCCATAGAACGAGACGACGAAGGGGACTTCCGAACCGACCTTGAACAGTTCGTCCTTGACGAGAAAATCAAATGCCTTCGACGTCGTCCCGAAATGACCGTGTACCACGTCGAATTCGGCGAAATCCGAATAGTTCAGTAACGTCTGTAGATTCGCCAGCCGTTCGCCGCCGGCTTTGCCGCGTCGCACGGATTCGAACACTTGGCCTACGGCGCTCGGTTCGGCACGTATCGCCCCCGCAGCGGCGGAGAGTGTCTCCCAGTAGTTCTCCGGTGCGTCGGTGTAGATGGTTCGACTCAGAAGATCGTATTCGTCTACGAATGCGTGTTGCTTGTCGATATCGGAGCGTCGTTGCGCAAAAATCGTCACCTCGTGGCCCGAATCTAGCAATCCGGTTACTTGATTGAGGATGAACGTCTCCGAAAGTTTCGGAAAGATGGAAACGAGGAACGCGACCTTCATGCCGGGAACGGCGGGAAGCGCTCTGATAAATTTATTGAAGCGGACAGCAGAAAGATGGGGTCGTTGGTCGACTCAATCTGGCCGACGAACAATTGCTTCGAACGGCCTTTGTACAAGACCACATATCGGTACCGTATGACGACACGAACGGCTTTGGTCGCCGGCGGTGCAGGCTTCATCGGCAGCCACCTCTGTGATTCCCTCCTCGACGACGGCTACGAGGTACTCTGCATCGACAACTTCGGGAGCGGCCGCCCCCGGAACGTCGAACACCTCCTCGACCATCCCCGGTTCACCCTGCAGGAGGAAGACATCCGCCAACCGCTCGCCCTCCCGCCGGTCGACGAAGTCTACCATCTCGCCTCGCGTGCCTCGCCGGCCGACTTCACGGAGTTTCCCGTTCGCATCGCCCTCACCAACACGGAGGGGACGCGCAACCTCCTCGACCACGCCGTCGCCTGCGACGCCAAGATGCTCTTTGCCTCGACCAGCGAGGTGTACGGCGACCCCGAAGTGCATCCCCAACCCGAGAGCTACACCGGCAACGTCAACATCCGCGGGCCGCGCGGGTGTTACGACGAGTCCAAGCGCTTCGGCGAGACGCTGACCGTCGCCTACGAACGCGAGTACGACCTCGACGTGCGCACCGCCCGCATCTTCAACACCTACGGCCCGCGGATGAACCCCGACGACGGCCGGGTCATCCCCAACTTCCTCTCGCAGACACTCGACGACCGCGACCTGACCGTCTACGGCGACGGCAGTCAGACGCGGTCCTTCTGCTACGTCGACGACATGGTGCGTGGCTTGCGCGCCCTGATGGACGCCGAGGGTCTGCAGGGCGAGGTGGTGAATATCGGCAGCGACGACGAAATCACGATTCAGGGGTTGGCGGAGGCCGTCATCGACGTCGCGGACACGGACAGCGAAATCGTCTACCGGTCGCTCCCGGAGGACGACCCCCAACGTCGCCGTCCCCACCTCGGCAAGGCGCGGGAAGAACTTGACTACGAGCCCTCGGTGTCGCTCCGAGAGGGCCTGAAACGCACGCTCGACCACTTCGCCGAGGAGCGCCGAACGCGGTCAGTCGCCGACGGCGAGGGCGAGTAACTCCCGCAATCGCTCGGGGTCGACTCGCATGTCGTCGCCGACGGCCTCGCAGTGCGACATCGCGTAGGGCATGTCCATCCCCCCCGCGATGGCGAAAAAGCAGGGGTTCGTTCGCTCCCCGAACAGTTCCACGAGTGTCGTGTCGTCGCCGTACATGGCGTTGAGCAGTCCGGCGCCGTGGGGGCCGAGGACGGCGTCGGCCTCCGCGAACGCCGCGAGTTGTTCGTCCAGCGTCCAGTCCTCGGGATACACCGTCTCGAAGCCGAACTCGCGGGCCACCGAGAGCAGGTCCGCCTCGTTTCTGACGTGTCGCGAGGGCTGGCGTGACCGCGAGACGTACAGACGCGTCCCCACGTCGGGGCGGTCGGTCGGCGGCAGTCGGTTCAGTAGTCGGTCCCTGACCCACCCGAGTTCCCGCGGCGAGTGGATATATCCGGCGTCGGGAGCCGTCGTCCGGGTGTGTCGCGGCATCGACAGCACCACGAGGCGATCGACCGACCACCGCCTGCCGTCCCACCGAACTCTGCGCTCCTCGGACACGCCTGCGAGCGTCAGCGACCGGGTCAGCCACGCCGGCGGGTCAGCGGGGATGAGTACCTGCGGCGCGACGCCCGTCTCCCGTTCGTACCGTTCGAGCACCCGCAGTCGGGGGAGATAGTCGGCGAACCAGTGGAAGAACTCTCCGCTCCACGGCCCGGCGAAGGAGACGACGGCGTCGTGTCGCTCGCCGGTGCCGCGGTGTATCGGGGCGACGCCGCGTCCGAGCGCCCGGACCACCGCGTCGGTCACGCGGGGGGCGCTTCCGCTTGCCGCCTCGACGACGAAACCCCCGTCCGGAGCAATCGGCAGGGCGTTGGGCCCCACCAGGTCGGCGTCCTCGACGACGAAGACGAACGGGGGCACGAACTCCCACTCGCGGACCACCTCCTGCAGGTTCGCGGGGACGGGACCGACGCTCCGTGGTGGGCCGATGGTCACCGTCTCCGCTGGGAAGAGTTCGCGGAAATCGCTGACGTAGTCCGGCGGGCCGTCGTACAGCATCTGTCTCGTCATGAGCGGATAGCCGAGGCGGTTGAAGAGACACTTCGCGAGCGGCGTTCGCAGGTGGTCCGCGTACAGGGTCCGGGCCGCCTCGTACGGGCGACTCCCCGGTCCGAGTGACTGCTTCAGGCTCATTCGATGTAGCCGAGTTTTCTGAGGTTCGACTCGACGGCCTCGCTCATGTCCTCTTCGGCCTGCGTTCCGGGAGGGAAGTCCTCGCCAAGCGTGTCTCGGAGCATCGCCCGGAGTTCGTCGGCGGGGCCGTCGGACAGCGGAATCTCCGTCTCGTCGGGTCGCTCGTAGAGTCGTTCCTCGCCAGCGTCGTCGCGGGTGAAGAGGTAGTCGGCGGTCCTGACGCTCTTGAGTCCGCGTCCGAGTCGCGCCATCGTCTCGGGCGGGAAGTGATCCTCGCCCACGTCGGGCGTGTCGCGGGCGCCGTTCTCCGCGAACGCCGCGTCGCGTCGTCGGTCACCGAACACGGAGTGGCCGTCGACGGCCGGCGGGGTGTCGACGCCGGTGAGGTCACATAGCGTCGGAAACACGTCGACGAGCGAGACGAAATCCGACCGGTGCTCACCCGCGGGCACGCCCGGTCCCGAGAGGACGAGGGGGACGTGCAGACAGGGGCCGAAGTGGAAGAACATGTGCCCGGTCAGGCCCCGTTCACCCAGATACTCGCCGTGATCCGACAGGAGGACGACCACCGTGTTTTCGAGTTCGCCCGCCGATTCGAGCGTGTCGCATAGGTTCGCGAGCTGCGCGTCGAGATACCGGACCGACGCGCCGTACAGCGACCGGAGTACCTCCCGGTCGCCCGACGAGAGGTACTCTCCGGCCAGTTCCCGCACGAAGCCGCCGGGGTTGTTGACCTCGGCGATGCGGTCTAGGTCGACATCGGCTCGGTCGACGCGTTCGTCTCCGACGGAGTCGAGGAAGCCGAACCGTGGCCGCTCCAGTTCGGGCACTGCCTCCTCCTTGTACGGTCGTGGCGGGTCGTACGGGCCGTGTGCGATGGTGACGTTGACGAACGAGAACCACGGAGATTCGAGTTCCCGCGTCTTGTTCGCGAACACGTCGAGCAGGTAGGAGGCGTGGTCGTCGTCGCCGCGGACGGCTCGACGGAGAAGCTCCTTCGGCATCGGCTTCAGGAGCGTCGGATCGTCCAACCCCTTCTTCAGGTCCTCGATACTGACCGACGACGGAATGTCGGCCCACTTCTCCAGGTACTCGTCGAACCCGCGGTCGTAGTTCCAGTGTGATCCGATTCTGGAGGGCCCGGGCATCCCGAACGTCTCGTAGCCGGCGTCGCTGAACCGCTCGGCGATGTGCGGAATGTCGGTCGGAACGTCCACCTGTCCGCCGACGCCGCTAGTGGAGGGATACTGGCCGCTGAACAGCGCCGCGTGGGAGATGGAGGACCCTGGACCGGCGGCGTACGCGTTCTCGAACACCGTTCCGGCGTCGGCCACACGGTCGAAAAAGGGCGTATCGAGGTCACTACCGTACGGCGAGAGAAAATCGGGGCGGAGCGTGTCGCAGACGACGAGCAGGACGTTCGGACGGTTCCCGCGAGAGGCCATACGCCTCGATAACAGTCTCGCTCATAAATTCGTGCCTATTTTGCGGGCGGTAGCCGGGATATTTATTACTTATACCGGCCTCCACCCCGCTATGACGGTAGATAACGTCTACATTTTCGTCGCTGATGCCCTCCGCGACGACCATCTCCCCGATAGCGTCCGAGAGGTGGGAGAGTACGTCCCCACCATCGCCACGGGCACCAACTCCCCGGAGGGGTTCGCCAGCATCGTCTCCGGCCTGTATCCCAACCAGCACCAAGCCCACGCCTTCACCCACCGCCTCAACCCCGCCTTCAACTACCTCAACGCCGCCGATACCCACGACACCCGATTCTTCCAGATATACGAGACCGAACTTGCCGAGGTACTGGGCATGGAACAGGAGACGGAGAACCCCGTCGACGACCTGGCGGAACCGTTCGCCGTCATGGAACGGGACATGACGACCCACGCGCCCTTCGGCCACCCCAGTTACGAGAACGTCGACATCGGCCCACAGGAGTATTTCGGCGACAAGAACGTCGACTGGGAGCGCATCCGAACGGATTACCGCGAGGCGAGCGAACGGGTTGGCAACCGCTTCCTGCAACGCCTTGACGAGTTGGAGGCCGCCGGGAAGTTGGAGAACACGCTCGTCATCTTCACCGCCGACCACGGCGAGTTGCTGGGCGAGTACAGCGAGATGAGCCACGGCGAACCGCTGGTTCCCGAACTCGCACGGGTGCCGACGGTGGTTCGGAATCCGGACCCCGACGCGCCCGACCCGGTGCCCGACGTGATGAGCCTCGTCGACATCCTACCGACCATCACCGATGTCCTCGACGAATGTCCGCCGTGGACGACGCCCGGGCGGTCGATATACGACGCCGACCAGCGACCATATCGCGTCTGCGAGCGGAAGTCCAAGCCCCACACGCTGAACGAGTTCTCCTTCCAGAACTTCTACAACTACAGCGTCAGGAGCGTCTGGGGCGCCGATGGCGGCCACGCGTTCAAGGAAACCAGCTTCCCCGGCCTCTGCGTGCACGCGTTCCGACAGACGCCGCTGTTCAACCCCCTGCGCGGCCGTGACGCAATTCGGGCGTTCGAGGCGCTCTATCACCATCTGCGGCCGACCCGGACGTTCGGCACCCCCGGCTTCACCACGGCGGAGGCCAAAGAGTATCTACGGGAGATGGACGACTTCTCGGTCCAACTGTCGCGAACGACCGAGGAGATCTCGGAGGGCGCGCGCGAGGAACTCGAACACCTCGGCTACCTGTAGCCGAGTCGCGCCAACTGTTCTTCGACGTCGGAACTGACGCTTCGCGCTTCCCCCGGCGGTTCGATGGAGGGGTCGAACGTCTCCTCGTCGCTCGCAGTCGTCTCCACCCAGGGCACGCGCCGAACCGCAGGATGCGGACAGGCGATGTCGCTCTTCAGTAGACTGGCGGAACCAGGAGCATTAGTGCCTCTGGCCGGGCAGA
>JBDGTP010000046.1:0-8570 GCA_042216725.1 Haloplanus sp. | reverse complement strand
CATGGAAAAAGAGAGATCTATATGCGGTAAAAACTTTCGTCAAAGATTATAGATGCGCTCGAAGCCGACGACGCCATCGCGCAGGCGATGGGCGAGGATCTGTTCGGCTCCTATCTCGAAGTCAAGCGGAGCGAGTGGGCGGCCTCGACCGACGAGGACGGCGAGTGGGAGTCGGACTATCTGGAGCGCGCCTTCTAGCGGCGACAATGGACGCCGACGGTGAAGTTATATTGGACGACTCGCTAGAGTTCCGGTAGTGAGCGTCACCGTCGAGAAGCGCGTCGATGGCCCCGGTTCGACCGATCACGCAGCCGAGGCCTGGCAACTCAAAGAGCGAATCCGCCGGCGCGAGGGCGTCCTGAAACAGCGCAAGCGCTTTTTCATGGACGCCTACCGGCGGGCGACGACGCATCTCCTCTATCTCGACGACGACCTCGTCGGGTTCGTGACGGTGCGCCGCGACGGCTACATCCTCTTTCTCGCCGTCGCCCCCGAGCGTCGTGGCGAAGGGTTCGGCCGTCGTCTCGTCGCGGAAGTCGCCGAGGAACACCGCACCGTCACCTGTCACGCTCGCACGACCAACGAGGGGGCGCTGGACTTCTATGAGTCCGTCGGCTTCGAGATTCAGCGCCGGATCGAACGCTACTACGAGGACGACGGCGACGCGTACTACCTCCGACTCGGCCCCGACGAGCGTCTGCGTGACCGTCTCTCCGAGTTGATCGGGCGCTAAGGCTCGTAGTCGCCCCGGTCGGTGACCACGTCGTCGACCAGATGCATCGGCGTCGCGTCGTACGCGGGGTTCTCCACGTCGACGCCCTCGACCGGTTCCCGGATCACCTCGGCCGGCGGGCGCGACTCGTTCTCGAAGACGAAGTCGTCCTCGATGATCTTCGACTGTGAGCCGACGACGGTGACGGGCACGCCGGCCACGTCGGCGGCGGCAGCGAGCGGGAAGGTTCCGACGCGGTTGTAGAGGGTGTCCTCGACGATGCAGTCCATGCCGACGATCACTCGGTCACACTGATCGAGGAAGTGGCCGGCGGCGCTGTCGACTATGAGGTGGGGGTCGATCCGATCCATCTCCGCGAAGCGGCGCGCGGTCTTGCGCCCGAGGTAGCGCGGGCGGGCTTCGGTGACGTAGGCGGTGAGGTGGTGGCCCTCGGCGGCCGCCGTCTCGACGGCCTCCAACACGGTCGAGGAGAAGTCGTGCGTGAGGAAGGTTTCGCCGTCTTCGAAGGTCTCTGCCGCCTGCGCGGCGGCCCGCCGCTTGCCGGTTTCGATCTCCTCGGTGACGCGTTCGATCGCTTCGCGGGTTCGGGCTTTCGCCTCCTCGACGGTGTCAGTCTCGCCGAGGACGTCGTCCACGACCTCGCGCATCGCCTTGTGGAGCGAGGCGTGGGAGGGGTTGGCCCGCCGGAGCGCCCCCGTATTGCGTTCGAGGTCACGCTCGTACTCCTCGACGTTCCGGTACTCCCGATCGAGCAGTTCGCCCAGCGCGGCGGTCGCCTTGACGGCGACCACCGACGAACTGTGTGTCTGCATCCGGCGAATCTCCTCGATCGTCTCGTCGATCATACCGGAAGGTGTCGTGTCCGTGGCAAAGAGTTTCCGCCTCATACGGTTTACTGTTAGTCATCACCGGGGGTTCGCCGACCTGTCTGGCGAACCACCGGGACACAGTTACGACGATCCGTCTCAGTCATCGGCCCCACGGCGGGCGTACGCGTAGGCGAGCGCCGCCGTGACGAACCAGACGAGCGCACCGACACGGACGGCGAAGGCGGCGCGTGCCCCCCAGGTCGGGAGCGTCACAGTCGTCGAGAGGAGAGCGACGAGCGGTGCCCCGGCGACGATGGTGGCGACGAACGTCACCTGCATCACCCACCCGAAGTCGACGCCGTCGGGGTCGGTTCGCTCGACGCGGTGTGGCACGGGCAGCGGTTGGCGGTCGACGGGCTAATGCGTGGCGATTCGGTCGCAGAACGCCGTCACTGCGTCGTTGAACGCTTCGGGCTGTTCGAGCATGGCGAGGTGGGCCGCGTCGGGTATCGTCCTCCACTCGGCGGTGGACAGTCGCTCGGCGAGGGACTCGTGGTACCACGGCGGCGTGAGCGCGTCGTATTCGCCGACGACCGCGAGCGTCGGACAGTCGATTTCGCCGAGACGGTGGCGGATGTCGAACTCGTGGCAGGTGCGGAAATCGCGGTACGTCACGTCCGGGCCTGCCGCGAACAGCGCCTCCCGGGACAGCGCAGCGAGGCGGTCGTCGGGGTCGTGAAAGAGCCGACCCGGGCCGTGGAGAAACTCCACCGCCCGCTCGAAGTCCGTCCGGAGCCACCGGAGCAAGTCGTCGAGGACGGCCAGTCGCGCCCCGGTTCCCGCCAGGATGATCCCCGAGAGATCCAGGTCGCGTTCGAGGAGCAGCGTCAGCACGGCGGCCCCGCCGAGCGAGTTACCACACAGGACACGCGCGTCGGTCGCCCGGGCGACGGCCACGATGTCGTCGACGTACGCCGACAGCGTCTCGTACCCCGGTTCGGCGTCGATATCCTGGCTCTCCCCGTGGCCGCTCAGGTCGAGTGCGATCACTGGCCGGGCGTCGGCGAGACGGGCCTGTCCCTTCCAGACCGCGTGTGACCCGCCGCTGCCGTGGACGAACAGGATGGGAGTGCCGTCCCCGCCACGGTCGTGTCGGCGATACGCCGTCTCCCGCCCGTGGTGTGTAATCGTCTCCATACGGGCGATTGTGACGCGAGGGTGATAAACCCGCTCACCCACCTTCCGCGCGTCCGAACCGCAATCACACTGTATTTCTTGACCCCCGGCACCGTGATGCGATTATTAGGCAAAAGATTTATATAGATAGATAGCTAACGTGTAGTTAAGAAGTACCATGGAGAGACAGCAATACGCCGGCGAGGGCGAGCGGCTCGTTCGCCGGTACGATTACGAAGACGAGTGGATGATCGTTGCTGACCTCGGCGTCGGCGACGACGTCGTCGACATCGACGTCGTCGACGAGACGGCCATCGTCCTCGTCGAGGGAGAGACCGAGGTGGAGTTCGAACTCCCCGGTTCAGCCGAAAGCGTTGACACGAACAACGGCGTACTCGTCGTGAGGGGCGAACAATGAAACTCGTCGTCAAGCCACTGAAACAGAAAGACGCCGGCCGTGGCCTGGCCGCCATCGACCGCGCGGCCGCTGCCGAGATGGGCCTCGAAGTCGGCGACTACATTCGCATCGAGGGGAAAGAAGGGACGGCCATCGCCCGCGTCTGGCCCGGTCACCCCGAGGATCAGGGCACGGGCGTCATCCGCATCGACGGCCAGCTCCGTCAGCAGGCCGACGTCGGCATCGACGACCGTGTCGAAGTCGAGAAGGCCGACGTGAAGCAGGCCGAGCGGGTGACGGTCGCGCTCCCCCAGCAGATCGGTATTCGGGGCGACATCGGCCACTATCTCCGCGATAAGCTCACCGACAAGCCGATCACGAAAGGGCAGACGCTCCGCGTCCCCTTCGGCTTCGGCTTCATGGGCGGCCGACAGAGCCAGGCCCTCCCGCTGAAGGTCGCCGACACCGAGCCCTCCGGCACGGTCGTCGTCACCGACTCGACTGAGGTGGTGGTTAGCGAGAAGCCCGCCGAGCAGATCCGCGAGACTGACGAGGGTGAGGGTCGCGCGGGCACGCCCGACGTGACCTACGAGGATATCGGTGGTCTCGACCGCGAACTCGAACAGGTTCGCGAGATGATCGAACTGCCGATGCGCCACCCCGAACTGTTCCGGCGTCTCGGCATCGACCCGCCGAAGGGCGTGCTCCTGCACGGCCCGCCGGGGACGGGGAAGACGCTGATCGCGAAGGCCGTCGCCAACGAGATCGACGCTCACTTCCATACGATCAGTGGGCCGGAGATCATGTCGAAATACTACGGCGAGAGCGAGGAGCAACTCCGCGACGCCTTCGAGGAGGCCGAGGAGAACGCCCCCGCCATCGTCTTCATCGACGAACTCGACTCCATAGCGCCCAAGCGCGAGGAGGCCGGCGGCGACGTGGAGCGTCGCGTCGTCGCGCAACTCCTCAGCCTGATGGACGGCCTCGAAGAGCGGGGTGAGGTCGTGGTGATCGGCGCGACCAACCGCGTCGACGCCATCGACCCCGCGCTCCGCCGGGGCGGTCGGTTCGACCGCGAGATCGAGATCGGTGTCCCCGACCGTGACGGCCGCCGGGAGATCCTGCAGGTCCACACCCGGAATATGCCGCTCGCCGACGACGTCGACATCGACGCCTTCGCCGAATCCACCCACGGGTTCGTCGGTGCGGACATCGAGAGCCTCGCGAAGGAGGCCGCGATGAACGCGCTCCGGAGCATCCGCCCGCAGATCGACCTCGAAGAGGAGGAGATCGACGCCGAGATCCTCGAATCGCTCGAAGTCGACGAGGGCGACTTCCAGGAGGCGATGAAGGGCATCGAGCCATCGGCACTGCGGGAAGTGTTCGTCGAGGTGCCCGACGTCACCTGGAACGACGTGGGCGGGCTCGACGACACCAAGGAACGCCTCCGCGAGACGATCCAGTGGCCGCTCGACTACCCCGAGGTGTTCGAGACCATGGATATGGACTCCGCGAAGGGCGTCCTCATGTACGGTCCGCCGGGCACGGGGAAGACCCTGCTCGCGAAGGCCGTCGCCAACGAGGCCGAGTCCAACTTCATCTCGGTGAAGGGGCCGGAACTCCTGGATAAGTACGTCGGAGAGAGCGAGAAGGGCGTCCGCGAGATCTTCAGCAAGGCCCGCGAGAACGCCCCGACGGTGATCTTCTTCGACGAGATCGACGCCATCGCGACCGAACGGGGTCGCAACACCGGCGACTCCGGTGTCTCCGAGCGCGTCGTCTCGCAGTTGCTCACGGAACTCGACGGACTGGAGACCCTGGAAGACGTGGTCGTGATCGCCACCTCGAACCGGCCCGACCTCATCGACTCGGCGCTCCTGCGCCCCGGTCGGCTAGACCGGCACGTCCACGTGCCCGTCCCCGACGAGGAGGCTCGCCGCGCCATCTTCGAGGTGCACACCCGGGACAAGCCGCTCGCGGACGACGTGGATCTCGACCGCCTCGCCCGGCGCACCGAGAACTACGTCGGCGCCGACATCGAAGCCGTCTGCCGCGAGGCGTCGATGGCCGCCAGCCGCGAGTTCATCAACAGCGTCTCGCCCGGCGAAATCGGCGAGTCCGTCAACAACGTCCGGATCACGATGGATCACTTCGAACAGGCCCTCGACGAGGTGACCGCGAGCGTCACCGACGAGACCCGCGAGCGCTACCGCGAAATCGAACAGCGTTTCGGCACGGACGAGGGCGAAATCGCCGCCGGAACCGAGACCAGCCGCACCTTCCACTAGACGGCACGTCGACGACCGCGGCCCCGCCGTTTCGTCATTTTTCCCTCGCCACCCAGACGGATAACCTAAGTCGCCGGTCGACGAACGATCCGGCATGGAGTACGTCGGCTTCCTCGGCCTCGGCGCGATGGGCACGCCGATGGCCTGGAACGTCCACGACGCCAGCTACGACCTCGGCGTCTACAACCGCACCGCCACGAAGATGGAACCGTTCGCAGACGCCGGCGTCGACACGTTCGACTCGCCGCGAGCCCTCGCCGCCGCGGCCGACGTCGTCGTCACGATGGTCACGGGCCCGGAGGCGCTCAGGGACGTCGTCCTCGGCGAGGGCGGCGTCGTCCACGGGCTCGCGCCGGGAACGACGGTCGTCGATACGAGCACCGTCTCGCGGGCGGCGACGACGGACGTCGCCCGGCAGGTACACGACGCGGGTGCCCGGTTCGTCGACGCGCCCGTCCTCGGCACGGTCGGCCCCGCGAAGGCGGGCGAGTTGCTCGTCCTCGCCGGCGCCGCTGACGCGGTGCTGACCGACGTTCGTCCGCTCCTGGAGGTGTTCGGTGACGTCCGCCACGTCGGCGACGTCGGCGACGGGACGAGTATGAAACTCACTACGAACCTGCTGCTGGGTGTCCTGATGGAGGGGTTCTCGGAGGCGCTGACCTTCGCGGACGGACAGGATCTCCCGCTAGACGAGGTGCTCGACGTGATCCAGGGCGGCGTGCTCGGCGCACCGCTGTTCGACTACAAGGGGCCGCTCGTCCGCGAGCGTGACTTCGACCCGCAGTTCCCGGTCGACCTCCTGTTCAAGGATCTGAACCTCGTCCTCGACGCCGCCGGCCGGGCGGACGTGCCGCTCCCGGCGACGGCCGCGACCCGCGAGGCAGCGAGCGCGACGCGTGCGCTCGGCTACGGTGACGAGGACATGATGGCCCTGCTCAAGCACCTCGAAGCCGTCACCGGCCGCACCGTCGGCGACGACTGACGGCCGTGATGGACGCCGTCCGCCACCGGTCACCGAACGTCGCGCTCGGTACCCCGACGGGAGCAACGCCGTCAACCCGCTGGTCGGCGTCGGCCTCGACGGCGCCGTCCCGACGTACTACGTCCCACCGGCCGTCGTCTTCCGGGCTCTCCCGTTCAAACTCGTCGCGGGAGCCGGGCTGCTCGGCTGGGTGATACCGGCGCGACGGGAACGCACGCGGATCGAGAGCGGCTACCTGCTGGGGCTGTACTTCCTGTTCGTGACCGGGCGACCGCTGTTTTTTGCGGAGCGAGCGGCTTCACCGTCGACCCGTGCCGACCACGGACGCGGTGATGGATCGCTACGCTATTCAGCCTGCTCGCCGAACCCCGCCGTATGGTCTCCATCTCCCTCTCCGTTCGCCAGCGGCGCGCGGGACTGTGGGCGCTGCTCGCCGCCGGCTTCCTGTTCGTGAACTTTCACCGCACGGCGACGGCAGTGCTCGCCGACTCGCTCGCCCGCACCTACGACGCGACGGGCGCGGAACTCGGCTCGCTCCACGCCTCGTTTTTCTACATCTACGCCGTCCTCCAACTCCCCGCCGGTCTCGTGGTCGACCGATACGGATCGCGGTGGGTGGGCGCCGTCGGCCTCGCCGTCCTGTCGGGCGGGGTCGTCTGGTTCGCCGCGAGCGACACGCTCGCGGCCGCCTTCCTCGCTCGGGCAGTCGTCGGCCTCGGCGGGAGCGTCCTCTACGTCGCCACGCTCCGCTTCTGTGCGAACTGGTTCCGCCCCGACCAGTACGCGACGATGACGGGCTACACCGTCGCCGCGGCGGGCGCCGGGGGCATCCTCGCGACGACGCCGCTCGCACTCGCTATCGACCGGTTGGGCTGGCGCACTGCGATCCTCGCGACCGGCGCAATAACCGGCGTCATCGCCGTCGCCGTCGCCGGCATCGTCCGCGACACGCCGGCCCAGGCTGGCTACGACGTGGACGGCGCTGACGTGACCGACACCACGGCGTCGCTCGCCGATGTCGTCGCCAACACCCGGACGGTGCTCGGCGAACCCGAGACGTGGCTGATGGGTGCTCTCCTCTTTCTGGTGCTCGGCGTGAACTTCACCGTTCTCGGGCTCTGGGGGGTGCCGTTCATCGCCGACACCTACGGCGTCTCCGTGGCCCGCGCTTCGATGTACGTCCTCGTCGGCAATGTGGGGTTCGTCCTCGGATCGCCCGCGTTCGGTGCGCTCTCCGACCGCATCGGCCGACGAACCGACCTCGTCGTCGTCGGCACCACCCTGTTCGCCCTCGCGTACTCCCTCCTGCTTTTCGTCCCGCCGCTCCCTGTCGTCGGACTGGCCCTGTTCGTCGCCCTCCTCGCCAACGGCAGCGTCGCCCTCGTGTTCACCATCGGAAAGGAGCGCCACGCGTCCGATGTGGCCGGCACCATCACCGGCGTCATCAACAGCCTCGGATACTTCGGCGCCGCGACGCTCCCGACCATCATGGGTGCCGCCCTCGACGCCTACTGGACGGGCAAAGTCATCGGCGGCGCCCGGGTCTACACCGTCGCAGGCTACCGCGTCGCGTTCGGCATCGCGACGGGCGCGGCCATCGTGGCGACGGGGGCGGCCCTGTGGCTCCACCGCCGCGAGTCTCGGGCCACGAATCGGGTGCGGCCGGTCGGCGGGGACGACTGATCAGCGGCCGCCGTACGCTCGCCACGCGGTCGGGGCCAGCGGCGACGAGGACGACCCCGCGACCGAGTGACGGCACCGGATCGGCTCGCCCGAATCCGTCCGTCGCGGGGGGCGACACGGGCAGTCTACGCCGCTCAGTGGGCGTGGGTCTCCTCGGTGACCTCCTCGCCCGCGTCACTCACGTATCCCACGTACACCTGGCCGAGGAAGACGAGCGTGAACGCGGCGTTGAGGTAGGTCGTGTAGCCGCCGGGAGCGGTGCCCCCCGCCTCTCCCTGCGGGGGAACCAGGCCGAGTCCCGACCAGAGGTAGTGGATGGCCACCCCCGCGACGACGGCGGTGACGAAGATGCTCACGAACAGGACGGCCGCCATCCGGAGACCGTAGTAGCGGCGGTAGGCGTCGTCGATGGTCGGGACGATGAGGTCGGCGAAGATGAAACTCATGACGCCGCCGAAGGCGATGCCGTTCGACCAGAGGATGACGGCGAAGGGGACGTTCC
>JBDGTP010000005.1:0-8781 GCA_042216725.1 Haloplanus sp. | reverse complement strand
GATTGCATCGCTGTCAATGTGTTCCGCTAGTTCCGCCAGTCTACCGAAGAGCGTGCGAATTTGGGTATCTGGATGGCAAAATCGGGTCTGTTGACCGGAGCTAGAGGCAGGTGTCAGGTTGGAGAACCCAACAAATATAGCGGTACGTCCAGTAGAGGGAGTTCCGATGGACTATCGACTCGTGGAATTGGACCCGTGTCAGAAAACCGCAGTATCTCGGGAAATCGAGCGCGTTCAGGGGGAGCGATAACATGCCCTGGGGAGTTAACACGGAGTTCACCGAGGACGAAGGGCCGGAAGTAGAGATTGAAGAGGATCAGGAGAAAGTCGACCGAAGCGAGGACGGATCCGAAACCACGCAGGACTTCGATATCGACGAAGCGATTTCGAACTTGGACTGAATCTCTCGGTGGTCGTGCCGAGGAAAACAGGTCTCACCGGTCATCATCGCCGCCGAACGACGCGTTAGCGAGTCGGCGAGCAGACGTATCGCGCGCTCGGTATCCGTCGCCGTATCGAGACCGATCAGCGGTCGACGGCGGACGGGGGGTCGCGTCGAGGCTTCGACGACGTTCCTCTCCGACGGGAGTTCTCTCGGCGAAATCACGCCGTCGACCGAGCAGGGCGCACCGTCCCACAGAATCGACCGGGCGCCGATGTCGGCGGTGATGCTGACGCCGTCCTCGACACCGAGTCGGCAGGAACCTCGCTCGACGACAGTCCACTCACCGGGCTGGGACAGGGTCGACGCGACCGTCTCGCGGTTCGACCCAGAGGGCTTATCACCAGCGATTATTACTGGGTAGTATGGGTCTCAGCGACAGGCAGTTCGAGCAGTACCAGCGGGAGGGATACGTCGTCGTCGAGAAGCTCCTCTCGGAACGCGAGGTCGAGCGAGTCAAAGATCGCATACAGGAGTACGTCGTCGGCGAACGCACGGAGACGCAGTTCAGCCGGATGCTCGAACCCGATGTCGAGCCGAGTGCGTTCGAACACGAAGGCGACCCGGTTCGGAAGTTCGAGGGCGTGAGCATGGCTCGCGAAGATGGTGTCTTCGGCGACCTCGCCCACCACGAGGGCATCCTCGAGGTGATCGAGCAGCTGCAAGGGCCGCATATCGACCTCCTCCGCAGTGCGGCGATGCTGAAACCGCCCCAGGTCGGGAGCGAGAAGAAGTTCCACCAGGACGCCGCGTACTACCCGATTCAGCCAATGGATCACGTGACGGTGTGGATCGCCCTCGACGAGGCGACGACGGACAACGGCTGTATGCGCGTCGTTCCGGGGGCCCACACGGATGGCTTGATCGGCCACGAGGCCCTCGAATACGAGACGGACATCACCATCACCGAACGGGAGTACGGGCTCGACGACACTATCGCCCTTCCGATGGAGCCCGGAAGCGTGCTGTTCCAGCACTGTCTCCTGCCGCACTACACTGCGCCGAACACCACCGAGCAGTGGCGGCGAGCGTTCATTCTCGCGTACATGCGGTCGCGGTCACGGTTCACCGACGACCAGCCGCCAGAGTGGGTCGAAAGCCTGCACATCGCCGGCGACGAGTTCCCCGGCTGCGTCTGAGACGGGGAGGGTTCGGTCGTTCGAGCGGCGACAGGGGACGCGGTTCGAGCGACGGGCGTCTCTTGGCGGTGTTCCCAATCGATTGGACTCGCTGGGGGGTCGAACCCGGAGCCTCCCGGATGACGGGTCGCCGACCAGTGGTTCGGAGTACGCCGCGCGGACTCATCCTCCTCGGAACCGATCCGCATCCGGTCATTCTCCCGATTGGAACGACGAGCCCGGTTCTTGCCGTTCGTTCGCTTCCCGAGTGTACGTTGGTCTGGATGCCACAAACTGCGAACAGCGACCGGTGGCGACGTACAGATCACTCCCTGTGAGCGCTACTGGTGTATCCGTGGCTCTCGTCGCATCGAGGTGCCGCAAAGAGCCACGCTGATACCGCCTCTCCGGGTGCTGCTGCCCCGACGGAGTAGCCCCAAGCCCGGATGAGATGGCCACAGGTCGTCCGGGTCACGTCTCAAAGCTACCATCTGCTACACCGAAGCGTATACTCGACTCGTCGAATGTGTGTTTCCCAAAATATGACAATTATCTCATCAATTAAAGCACCTTCGAGGTGATCCTCCATCCGGGTGAGAGTCATGGCAACCAAAGAGTTTCACACGAACGTCCTCGGCGACGAAACCGAGTTGGATCTGTCCGGGCCGTGGATCGGATACTGGGCCGCATTCCTCCGCCTCCTCGTCGGATACTGGTTCCTGCATGCCGGTCTGACGAAGCTCCTGTTCGGATTCAGCGCGCAGGGGTATATGCGGTTCGCCAGCCAGGGTGCGATCACCGAGCCGATCATGCAGGCGTTCAGTAGCGGCATCCTGCTGACGGTCACGGAGTACGCGGTCGGCTGGGGTGAGTTCCTGATCGGGGTCGGCCTGATCCTGGGTGTGCTCGTCCGGCTGGCATCGTTCTTCGGCGCCGTGCTGATGTTCTTCTTCTACTTCACTAACCACGGGTGGGCCCATGGTATGGCCAACGGCGAACTGTGGGGCCTCCTGATGTTCCCCACGCTGATCGTTCTCGGCGCCGGCCGAGTCTGGGGCCTCGACGAGTGGCTTGAAGACACCGAATTCGCCCACAACAACCGCTGGGCACGGTACCTACTCGGATAGGAGGTGACACCAATGGCAACTACCACCACTCTCGATCTCGCGGACAAGATTGCGATGTACGTCGGCGGCGGGCTCGTCGTCCTGGGCGTCGTCGTGCTGGGGATTATCAACGTCCTCGCCGGCGCCGAGAGCCCGCTCTACGCCTACGAAGTAACCCAGAACGGCGAACCCACGACTGGTCACGCGCTGGCGCCGGGCATGGCGCCGGAGGGCGCGGAGATCATCCACAGTCCGCTGTTCGATCCGAATCTCCGGGCGTACATCATCGCGCTCGGGCTGATTATCTTCGGACTCTACGCAGTCTACCGGCTGTTCGTCCATAGTACTGAAGACTCTCTAGAACGCGCCGGAACGCCCAGTAACGACTGACTGCCCCCGCCTTTCTATCGGCTTCGCCGAGTGACGGCGAGTACGATACAGCGTCGTCGCGCGTCCTCGAGGCGTGGACGGCAGCAATCGCAGGAGCGTATGACGTCGAAGCTGCTAGACCCCAGTGGACGGGTTGTCGAGCCAGCCGATCAGTCCTCGATGGTCGTCACGGTGAACAGCGAGTCGTCGGAGAGCACGCTCCTGACGCGGCCGTGCCACGCCTCGGCGAACATCCGCCGCTCCTCTTCGCTCGCCGTCCCGTCGATGAGTTCTTGGAGCGTTCCGAGTGCCGAACCCCCGCCCGGGACATCCGCGACGTGGTAGGTCACCTCGACGGTTTCGCCCGTATCCGTCCGGCGAACCCGGAACGTCGGATCCGCGCTCTCCGGGTGGAACGCGTCGAACACCAGCGTGTTTCGACGGTTCCCGTACCCTGCTCCGACGCCCCCGAAGCCGTCTTCTTGTGCCACACCGGTCACGTACGAGATGAGACGACTCATGAGACCGTAGGTAGCGTCGTCGCGCGGGCCGCCTGCTGCAACCTCGATGTCGCTCCGGACGGGGTAGTCGTCGGGATACAGCGCATCGAGACCCAACTGCGTGATCCGATAGGCACCGGATGCGGTCGGACACGAGTGCCCGGCGGCTGTTACCACGTCCTCGTAGGTGACGACGAACGGCTCGCCGGGGTCGAGGACGACCAGCGCTTCCGCCACTGGATCGCGGATCCGGATCGGTTCCACGTCGTATTCGACGGCCCAGTTCCCTTCGGGACGGTTCGTCTCAGTCGGCGTTGTGTTCTCTGACATCGGTAACGGATGGAATCGGCAGTCGTTGTGAATCTGTGCCGTTAGTACCGCAGCAGCCGCATTCCGTTGAGGATCACCGCGAGGACGCTGGCCTCGTGGACGAGCATCCCGGCAGCGAGGTGGACGTAGTTCGTCAGCACCCCCGCCAGCAGCAGTGTCACCGTCAGGACGGCGGCACCGACGTTCTCGTAGATGTTCCACCGCGTCGCTTTGCTGAGTGTCACCGCGTACGGGATGCGGTCGAGGTCGTCGGCCATCAACGCCATATCCGCGGTTTCGATGGCGGTGTCCGTCCCGGCGGCGCCCATGGCGATGCCGACATCGGCAGTCGCCAACGACGGCGCGTCGTTGATACCGTCGCCGACCATCGCCACCACGTGCCCGTCGTCGCGGAACGTCTCGATGACTGACTGTTTGTCCTCGGGCAGCAGTTCTGCGCGGTAGTCGTCGATACCGACCTCGTCGGCGACTGCGGCAGCGGTGCGCTCGTTGTCGCCGGTCAACATGACCGTCTCGATGCCGGCGTCTTGGAGAGACTGGACGACGCCGGGGGCCGCGTCACGCGGTTCGTCACACATGGCGACGACACCGACCACAGTGCCGTCCTGAACGACGTGAACCGCAGTCTCGCCGCGCTCTTCTCGCTCCCCGACCTGCTCGGCAACGTCGTCCGGGATGTCGATAGCACGCTCGTCGAGCAATGCCCGGTTACCGACGACGATTTCGCGGCCGTCGTGATGGGCGACGACACCCTTGCCGGCGATCACGTCGAAGTCGTCCGGGTCGGGAACCTTCGCGGCCCCGTTCCCGGTTCCGACTACGACGCCACCGTCGGTCGCCAGTCCCCCCTCGTGACCGTTCGCGGCGTCGAGAATCGCGTCGCCGAGGTGGTGTTCGCTTTTCTTCTCGGCAATCGCTGCGAGCCGGAGTGCCTCGCCGTCTGCGACGCCGAACCCTTCGACATCGGCGACAGTCGTCTCGCCCTTCGTGAGCGTGCCGGTCTTGTCGAACGTGACGAGGTCGATCTTCCCGGCCTGTTCGAGGTGTTCGCCGCCTTTCATCAGGACGCCCGAGCGGGCGGCGTTACCGATGGCGCTGACGATGCTGACCGGCGGCCCGATGACCAAGGCGCCGGGACAGCCGATCACCAGGAGCGTCAACGACAGCATCGCGTTCTGGGTCACGGCGAAGGCACCGATCGACAGCGCGATCACCCCCGGCGTGTAGTACCTAGCGAACCTGTCGATGAGGCTCTCGGTCGGCGACTGGGCTTCCTGGGCCTCCTCGACGCGCTGGATGATCCGCTGGAGGGTTGTGTCCGACCCGGCGCCGGTCGTCAGAACCTCCAGGGAGCCCTCTTGGTTGATCGTGCCCGCGTACACTTCGTCGCCGTCGGCCTTGTGGACGGGTGCGCTCTCGCCCGTGACCGGCGCCTGGTTGACGGCGCTCTCGCCCGCGGCGACCTCACCGTCCACGGGGATTTTCTCACCAGGCTTGACGATGACGAGTTCGCCGTCTTCGACCTCACGAGCCGGCACTTCCGTCTGTTCACCGTCACGGCGAACCGTCGCCGTGTCGGGCGTCATTTCGAGCAGTTCCTCGAGGGCGGTGCGCGTCTTGCGCATCGTCCGGCCTTCCAAGTAACTGCCGAGACTGAACAGGAAGACCACGGCCGCGGCTTCCCAGTAGGCGCCGATGGCGATGGCGCCGAGTGCGGCCAGCGTGACGAGCGTCTTGATACCCAGCGTCCGACTCGCCACCTCGTGGTAGGCGGTCTTGGCGATGTCGTAGCCGCCGACGACCGCTGCGAGGATCAGGACGGCAGCACTGGCCCCGTCGAACCCGGTAAGAGAGCCGAGGCTCCAGCCACCACCGTACAGCAGGCCGCTCGTCCCGGCAACGATGGCCTGCCGGTGTTTCCGGTAGTACTGTTTGACTGAGTGCGTGTTCATGGATTACCTGATCAGGCGGTCTGAGGCGTGTAGCCCTGATTCTCGATGGTCTGTACGAACGCGTCCGGGTTCACGACGCTGCCGTCGTAGTCGATTTCGACGCGCCCGGTCGTGTAGTGCACCTCGACGTCTTCGACACCCTCGGTGTTGTCGAGGGCGCGCTCGACGGTACTCGCACAGCTCGGACAGTCGAAGTCCATGACGCGGAACTGCGTTGTTTCGCTCATCGTATCTCTACAAAGGGACGGGATCACAAAAAGCATTTTTCAAATGATATGTTTGCATGGATGGACGAAGCGTCGGAACGGACAAACGGGTCGTCTAGCGCTTTCAGTGTCGCCGACGCCGGGGACGACGACGTTCCCCGCCGGAGCACTGACGGTGACTGAATCCACGAGCGGCTGGTGCGCCCGGAAAACACCGTCGACAGCCGTCTGGAATCCCGCACGAGCGACCCTCGCTGAAGCGTCCCGATCCGAGAGTCTACGTTCGCGTGACGCTGTTACTGGCTGTCTCGGCCGACTTCCTTCCCGGCCGGGAAGCAGTGTGCCGGGGGAGTCACTCGCCGAACACAACTCGGTTCTCGGGGGGTGACTACTCCTGCTTTGCTGACATAGCCCGTGGCGCCCGCACGCTGATAGCGGTTCCCGAGGTGCCGTGCTCGTCGAAGGCGATGGTTCCTCCGACGGCTCGAACGAGCCAGTACGTGAGCCACAATCCAATCCCCTTCCCGTGTTCGAGTGCCGTCTCAGTCCCCGTTTCGAGCACTCGTTTCTCCATCTCCGGAAGCCCCGGCCCGTCGTCCTCGACGATAAACTCGATGTCGCCTTCGCTGTTAGCTCCCACTGTGATCGTGACGACAGAGCACCGACTGGTGTGTTCGATTGCGTTCTCCACGAGTTCGACGATTGCTCGTTCGACGACGCCTGGCACCAACGCGTCACTGTCCACGTCGACGACCCACCTCACAGTAGCCGATTTCGCCTCGACAACATCTCGCTCGATTCGGTCTTTAATCTCCGCCACTGACCGAGGGTGTACGTCCTCTCGGTTTAGCAACTCCTGGGCCTCACGGGCCTTTTTACTCTCGTTGAGCAAGCGATCACACCGTTCTCGTATCGTCTGAATCGCCGCCTCTGCCGTCTCGTCGTCATCGCTTGCATCCGCTACAGTCCGAATGTGACCGAGAATAACGTTGAGGTTGGTGCGGAGATTGTGCCGGAGAACGCGATTGAGCACTCGTATCCGCTGCTCGTTACGCAATCGGTCACTGATATCGTGTTGGACGGCCACGTACGCCGACACGTCGTCGGTATCGTCGACGATGGGTGCGATAGTCTGCATCGCGGTGTACTTCTCCCCGGATTTCTTCCTGTCGACGACAGTCTCACTCCACACCTCGCCGCGCTGAATCGTCTCCCAGAGCCGCTCGAAGTACGTCGCATCTTCTTCACCCGAGTTGAGTATGTGTGGCGTTTTGCCGACTGCCTCAGCGTGGGAGTAGCCCGTGAGCTCCTCGAAGGCGGGATTGACGTATTCGATAGTCCCATCCGGCGCGGTGATGTAGATGGCCGCCCCCGCGTGATCGACCGCACGCTTGAACTGACGCACCTCTTGTTTGTTCTCCGACAGCCGTTGCGTCTGGGCGCGCAGGCGCAGGAGGGACTCGATGCGCCACCGGAATTCCGCCTGTTGAACGGGAATGGATATCATCTCGTCGATCGTAGACGTGAGGAGTGTATCGGCAATCTGCCCTTCCTCGGTCGTGAGGAAGTCCGTCCCCGTGGTTGGAAGCAACAGCAGATACGGCAATAACTCCGGTTTTTCTCGCTCCTTTCGCTGTTTGAGCGTAGCCGCGTTCTTCTTGAGTGCGCCTTCGTCCACGATGCAAAGGTCGAACGACGCCTCTGTTATGGGCTGTTGCTGTTGGACGACGTCGTATGCATCGAACTCCTCGAGCCACTCCACGAGTAATCGACGATTTCCCGGATCCGATATGAGCGGGTAGACCCGCGCGGAGCAGTCCCGTTCGGCGTCACGACGGAACGAATGAACTCCGCTCCCGTCTGAAGGTGTCTCCCTCATTGTGTCTCGCCTGCCGAACTGCGTGTGACCGCTACTGTGTCGAGTTCGACGCAGAACACCGCTCCAGTCGGGTCGTTGTCTTCGGCCCAGACATCACCGTCGTACATGTCGACCAGGGTCGAAACGAGGTAGAGCCCCATTCCGGTGCCGGAGCTTTCCAATCCCTTGACGTCGTCCTGGAATATCTCGTCTTGGAGACGATCCGGTACTCCGGGGCCGTTATCTTCGACACGGACGCACGCGCGTCCATCCGCCTCGCGCAACGTCACGGAGACGACCGGCTGGTCGGCGTCGTTGTGCTGCACCGCGTTGGTGATGAGGTTGCGAAAGACGGAGGAGAGCAGTTCGTTTGCTTCGACTGTCACCTGTGGTGGCGAGTCCGGCAACTCGATTGTGGCGCTCTCGAACGACTCTTGACAGCTTTCTCCGACCTCGAGGAGGGTATCAGTCAGCGATACCGCCTTCAGATCGGGCGTGTCGTTAGACGTCATCGCTTTGGCGATATCGCGTGCAACCGTCGTGAGTTCGACTGCGTGGCCCGCGGATGACTCGATCCGGTTGACCGCGGAGGCCAGTTCAGTACCGACATTCTCAGTGAGATGTTCGACCCACCCGAGAACCACTGCCATATCGTTTCGAATGTCGTGACGGAGCACTCGGTTTAGAATCTGGAGTTGTTCGGATCGCTCTCGAAGCGTCTCCTGGAGCTCTTTGAGTTCCGTGATTTCGTGGTTGACGGCGACGAACCGCTCGATTTCCCCGTCCGGCCCCTTGGCTGGCACGATCGTCTGGTCGACAACGTACCTCTCACCGTTCTTCCGCTGACGCTCATCTGTAGCGGTGAGTACTTTCTCATAACTGGAGTTCGTAGACTTACCC
>JBDGTP010000041.1:0-10380 GCA_042216725.1 Haloplanus sp. | reverse complement strand
TGATGGGATCGGGCGTCATCGGCGTCTCCCACCACTACTGGTGGATCGGCCAGCCGGACATCTGGCTGCCGTTCGGGTCGGTGTTCTCGACGCTCGAACTCATCCCCCTCGTGTTGATCCTCTTCGAGGCAATCAACGAGTACCGCGCGCTCGCCACGGCCGGCGAGTCGTTCCCCTACTCCCTGCCCTTTGCCTTCATCATCGCGTCGGGGGCGTGGAACTTCGTCGGCGCGGGCGTGCTCGGCTTCTTCATCAACCTCCCGATCATCAACTACTACGAACACGGCACCTACCTGACGGTCGGCCACGCCCACGCAGCCATGTTCGGCGCCTTCGGCTTTCTCGCACTCGGCATGGTCACCTACATGCTCCGCATCTCGGTCGATCCGGGGCAGTGGAACCCCCGCCGGCTGAAGTGGTCGTTCTGGCTCTGGAACGTCGGCCTCGCGGTGATGGTGTTCGGCTCCGTCCTGCCGGTGGGCTTCCTGCAACTCGAAACCGCGTTCACCGCCGGCTACGACGCCGCCCGGAGCCTGGCGTTCTACAACAGTGATATCGTCCAGTTGCTGTTCTGGGCGCGCCTGCCAGGGGACACCATGCTCATCCTCGGCACCGTCGTCTTCGCCTACGACACGGTGAAACAGCGGTTCGTGCTCCGTGATACGTCGGCGCCGTCGGCCATCCCCGGGTCGAGCGCCATCTCCCGCCGCGTCCTCCCCGAGGACGACTGAGCGGGGCACGCCCCCGGCGGGGCACTGTCAGACGGCCGCCCGGAAAACGAACCGTTCACGTAACGGGACGGCCGACCTCACGACGTGTTCGGATCGATGCTCGACGCCGTCCGCGGGTTTCGGCGCCCCGTCTACGCCGTCGCGGGCGGTCGGCTCATCAACGTCTTCGGATCGGGACTGGTCTACCCCTTCGCGAGCATCCACTTCCACCTCCAGGTCGGCCTCCCGCTGTCCATCGTCGGTCTGGGCTTGCTGGCCAACAACGTCGCCACGGCGGCGGGCACCGCCGTCGGCGGCTATCTCGCCGACCGCTACGGCCGGCGGCCGGTGATGGTCGGCAGTATGACGCTCTCGGCGCTCACGCTCTCGGCCTACGCCCTGGTCACCACCGGCCCCGGGTTCGTCACCGTGGCGACTGCTGCCGGACTGACGACGGGGCTGTACGCTCCGGCGAGTCAGGCGATGATCGCCGACCTGACCGATCCAGCGGAGCGCGAACGCGGCTACGGCCTCCTGAAAGTCGCCAGCAACGTCGGCTTCGGCTCCGGGTTCGTCGTCGGCGGGATCATCTACGAGTTCGCCAGCACCGCCGTCTTCGTCGCCGACGGCGCTACCTCCGCCATCGTCGCCGTCGTCCTCCTCGCGGTACTGCCGCGCGTCCACGAGGGCCGCCCCGCGGCCACCCTGTCCGAGAGCGTCGGCGACTGGAGTCGAGCCATCTCCCGGCCGCGCCTCGTGGGCCTCGCCCTCCTGAACGTCGGCTTCGCGGTCATGTACGCCCAGATGCAGGCGACCGTCCCCATCGTCGCCAGCGAAACAATCGGCCTCGACTCCGCGCAACTCGGCACGCTGTACGTCCTCAACCCGCTGGTGCTCGTCCTCTTCCAGATGCCCGTCCTCGCCGCAGTCGAGGAGTGGCGACGCACCCGCGGGCTCGTCGCCTCGACGGCGTTCTGGGCGGTCAGCTTCCTCGCCGTCGCCGGCGTCGGGGTGGCCGTCCGGGGTGCGTCGTTCCTCGCCGTCGGCCTGATCGGCGCCTTCCTCGTCCTGCGGACGATCGGCGAAGTGCTCCACTCACCGCTCGTCACGTCGCTGGCGAGCGACCTCGGGCCGGCCGACGACCGTGGCTCGCGGCTCTCGCTGCTCGAAATCGCCAAACGCCTCGGGATGGGCCTCGGCGCCGCCCTCGGCGGCGCCTTCTTCGACTTCGGCTTCGCGGGCCTGCTCTGGCCGACGCTCCTCGTCGGCTGTGCCGGCCTGGCTGTCGGCCTGCTGGCACTCGAACGCCGGGTCTCACCGGCCGAAAACGGCGTGAGCGCCTAGTCGCGGAGCAGCTCCCGTACCGCCGACCGCCGTATCGTTCCCGAATCGGTGCGGGGAATCACGTCGGCGAACGCGACCGTCCGCGGGCATTTGTACCCCGCGAGGTGCTCCGCGCAGTGGTCGTCCAGATCCGCCGTCGAGAGATCGGCCCCCTCGCGGGGGACGACCAGCGCGGCGACGCGTTCGCCCCACTCCTCGTCGGGCAGGCCGACGACCGCGGCGTCGGCCACGCCCGAATGGGCCAGGAGGGCATCCTCGACTTCGGCGGGGGCGACGTTCTCGCCGCCCGTGACGATCAGGTCGTCGGTGCGGCCGATCACCCACACCCGGCCGTCGGCGTCGCGATAGCCCACGTCGCCGGTGCGGAGGCCGTTCGGGCCGAACGGCTCGTTCGCACCGTCGAGATAGCCCGGCGAGACGGTCGGGCCGGCGACGACGAGTTCGCCCACCTCGCCCGGCGGCAGTTCGTCACCCTCGTCGTCGCGGACGGAGAGGGTCGTCCAGAACAGGGGGCGGCCGACGGTACCCGGGTGGGCGGTCGCCTCTTCGGGCGTCGCCGTCGCGATCTGTGAGGCCGTTTCGGTCATGCCGTAGGTCGGGAACACCGGCACGTCACGCTCCCGACACCGGTCGAGCAACGACTCGGTCGCGGGCGCGCCGCCGAGGAGCACCGTCCGGAGCGACGCCCCGAGCGACCCGGTCGTCGCATCGAGGAGCCGGGAGAGCGTCGTCGGCACCAGCGACGTGGCCGTCACGTCGTAGGTGTCGAAGTCGTCGGCGACGGCCTCGGTGTCGAACGAATCCCGACAGACGACCGTCATGCCGTACAGCGGCATCCGAAAGATGGGCGAGAGACCGCCGACGTGGTGGATCGGGAGAGCGACGTGCCACGTCGCCGCGCGGTCGAGGCCGAGGCGGAACGCCGAGGCGACGGCGCTCGACAGCATGTTTCGGAACGTCAGCCGCACCCCCTTCGGTTTCCCCGTCGTGCCCGAGGTGAAGGGGACGAACAGCGTCGACTCACACTCCCAGTCGTGGGGCACCACGGCCTCCGGCGTGCGGGCCGAGAGCGCGGCGACGCGCTCGTCGGTCGGGTCGTCCACCGAGGCGATAGGGATCGACGAGTCGCCGTTGGTCGCGTCTACGGCCGCCACGGCGTCGGTCTCCGTCTCGCCGCCACAGACGAGCGTCGTCACCTCCGCCCGCTCCATCCGGTCGGCGAGTTCGGGCGGTGCGAGCCGCGTCCCCAGGGGGACGACGGCCGCGCCGAGACGGATCGCGGCGTGAACCACCTCGACGGCCGGCCGCGTGGGGAGGAGGATACCGAGGCGGTCGCCGGGGTGGACGCCGAGCGCCGCGAGGCGGCCGGCGGTTCGTTCGACCTCCGTATCGAGGTTCGCGAACGTCAACTGGGCGTTGCGGGCCGGGTCGATCAGCGCCGTCGCGTCCGGGCTCACGTCGACCCGGTAGGTGAGCGGATCGTACATCAGCCCTCGACGAACTCCACGAGGACACCGCCAGTCGACTCGGGGTGGAGGAAAGCCACGTCGTGGCCCCAGGCACCCGGTCGCGGTTCGTCGTCGACGAGGTCGACCCCACAGGCTCGGGCCGTCTCAAGGGCGGCTGCCACGTCCGGCGTCGCCAGCGCGACGTGGTGGAGGCCCGGTCCCTCGCGGTCGAGATAGCGGGCGATTGGCCCCTCGTCGGTGAGTGGTTCGAGCAGTTCGACGTAGCCGTTACCCAGGTCGAGAAACGTCACGTCGAGGCCGTCGAACGTCTCGCGGTGGACAACCGGCGCGTCGAACAGGCGTCCGAACAGGTCGGCCAGAGCGGCGCCGTCGTGGGTCGCGACGCCGGCGTGGTCGAAGCGCATACGCCCATATACCCGGGGCGCGCAGTCAAATACTCTCGGCCAACTATCCCGCGTCCTCGTCCGTATCGTCCTCGGTGGCGGCGAGCGGCGAGTCCTCGCGTCGCACGTAGTCGATGCGGCGAGCGCGTTCGGCCACGTCCGAGAGATAGCCGAGCGCGACGTTGTTGATGCCGTGTTCGGTCGCGTTCTTGAACCGCCCATCGACGAAGCCGACGTACTCGGTGTCCTCACCCAGCGGTTCGATCTTCAGCACCCACTCCGGCCCGTGCGCGTTCAGCCAGTTCGCCAGTTCGTTGCCCGTGATCGTATCCCGGTCGAGTTCCTCACCCGACGGTTCGCTTTCGCTCATCACCCGGGGATTGGACGGTGGTAACTAAACGTTGTCCCCCTGGTCGGCCGTGATCACACCGAGCGGTGGCTCGGAGCCCACCACAATCTATAAGAGACGGCGAGCGAACTAGTATAATGAAAGATGATGAAGGAATCGGCGGGGGCGGACTGCCCACTCTGCCCGAGGCGGTTCACCGACCACCCGGAGCTCCGGCTCCACCTGATGGTCGAGCACCGCAAGAGTACGGTCATCGACGAGTACGTCGACCGTCTCGATCAGCAGGCGGCGCTGGCGCCCTGACGCTCACCGGCCGGGCTGATACTCGCCGAACTCGTCGCGGAGCACGTTCGATATCTCGCCGACCGTCGCGTACGCTTTCACGGCGTCGACGATGGGCGGAAGCAGGTTGTCGTCCCCCCGAGCCGTCTCCCGGAGTGCCGCGAGGGCAGCCTCGACCGCTTCGTCGTCGCGTTCGGCCCGCACCGTCTCCAGGCGGTCGACCTGCCGGCGTTCGTCTTCCTCCGTCACTTCTTCCAGATCCACCTCGGGGTCTTCGTCGACGCGATACTCGTTGACGCCGACGATGATCCGCTCGCCCTCCTCGATCTCCTGCTGGCGGTCGAAGGCCACGTCCTGGATCTGACCCTGTACCCACTGGGACTTGACGGCCTCCAGCATCCCCCCGCGCTGGTCGATTTCGTCCAGCAGGTCGAACGCTTCGCGTTCGAGGTCGTCGGTCAGCGACTCAACGTAGTAACTCCCCGCCAGCGGGTCGATGGTGTCGGCGGCGCCCGACTCGTGGGCGAGGATCTGCTGGGTGCGCAACGCGGTTCGGACGCTCTTCTCGGTCGGGAGCGACAGCGCCTCGTCCTTGCCGTTCGTGTGGAGGCTCTGGGTGCCCCCCAACACCGCAGCGAGCGCCTGGTATGCCACCCGGACGACGTTGTTCTCGATCTGTTGGGCGGTGAGCGTCGATCCGCCGGTCTGAGCGTGGAACTTCAACTGTTTCGACTTCGGGTTCTCCGCGCCGAAGCGCTCCGCCATGATCGTCGCCCACATCCGCCGGGCGGCACGGAACTTCGCCGCCTCCTCGAAGATGTTGTTGTGGGCGTTGAAGAAAAAGGAGAGCTGCGGGGCGAAGTCGTCTACGTCGAGACCGGCGTCGAGTGCGGCGTTCACGTACTCGATGCCGTTGCCGAGAGTGAAGGCGATCTCCTGGGCCGCCGTCGACCCCGCCTCACGGATGTGGTACCCGGAGATGGAGATGGTGTTGAACTTCGGCGTCTCCGCCGCACAGAACTCGAAGATATCCGTGATCAGCCGCATGGAGTGCTCCGGCGGGTAGATGTAGAGGTTGCGCGCGATGTACTCCTTCATGATGTCGTTCTGAATCGTCCCCCGAAGCTCCGACCGGTCGACACCCTGTTGGTCGCCGATGGCGACGTACATCGCCAGCAGGATCGCCGCGGGCGCGTTGATCGTCATGCTCGTCGACACCTCGTCCAGCGGAATGCCGTCGAACACCGTCTCCATGTCCCGCAGACTGTCGATAGCGACGCCCGACTTCCCCACCTCGCCGGCGGCCATCGTCGCGTCCGAGTCGTAGCCCATCTGTGTCGGGAGGTCGAACGCCATCGACAGTCCGGTCTGGCCCTCGTCCAGTAGGTAGTTGAACCGCTCGTTGGTTTCGGCGGCCGTCCCCATGCCCGCGTACTGGCGCATGGTCCACAGGCGCCCGCGGTACATCGTCGAGTAGACGCCGCGGGTGTAGGGCTCCTCGCCCGGGAATCCGATGTCCTCGCTGTAGTCCAGATCGGCCACGTCCGCCGGGGTGTAGAGCGGGTCGACGGCGCGTCCCCCGGTGTCGGTCGTGAACGACTCCTTGCGCTCCCCGAACCGATCCACGGTCGGCCCGTACGACTCGGCCTCCCAGTCGGCCCTGGCCTCGCGGATCGTTTCGAGGTCGTCGGGGTCGAACATGACCGATCCCAGGAGCGCCGCTGCCTTAAGCCTTCGACGGCGACTCGCGGCGCCGATTCTCCGATGTTGAGAACCACCGATCCGGTTATGCTCCGGGAACGGCTACCTTCAGATAGAGGTGAGCACAATGCAGTTCCCACTCCACAGCACCAGTATTGTACCCGTCGCCCAGTGGCAACCCGGGCCGCATGGGCCGGGGCCACACGGCCCACACTGGGGTGGCGGCCACCACTGGGGCACGGGGATGGGCGGCACTGGCATGGGCACCGTAGGCTTCGGTGGCTGGTGGCCCGTTCTCCTGCTTTTCCTCCTGCTCGTCGGCGTCGTCGCCGCGGCGCTGTACCTGGCGCTCCGGGCCGACGGCGGAGACGGCGAGGACGGCGCCCTCGCGGAACTACGCGAGCGGTATGCCGCCGGTGACCTCGACGAAGAGGAGTTCGAGCGTCGCCGGGAGCGGTTGACCGGTCGAGCGGGCTAACCGACGGACTGCCACCATTTTCTCGGATGATAATTTGACCCTGCCGCTTTACCGTCTTCCAGGTGACCGCAGCGTATGTCTCGAACTGCGGAATCCGGGGATGGATCGGGGGCAGTGGCCCGAGAGGCAGCACAGGAGGGCTGTCGATGAGGCTTCTACCGTCGTTCGTTCGCGATAGTTATCTGAAGCAGTTTGCGACCATCGTCGCAGTCGTGTTAGTGGTCGTGGCCGGGGCCGGGATGTTCTTTCACGGGGAAGTAACCGAGGAACTCCGCCACGAGCGACAGAACGAACTGCGGACGATGGCCGAACTCGAGGCCGACGCGATCAGCGAGTGGCTGAACCGCAACAGCGAGAAGGCGCGACTGCTCTCGGAGTTCGGATCGATCCAATCCGGTGATCGAGAGCGGATCGACGCGACGCTTCAGCACGAACTGGAGCAGTTCGAGTCGACCCGGGCGATCCACTACGTCGACCTCGACACCCGGCGGATCGTCGAGAGCACCGCCGACGACCGCGTGGGGACGACGGTGCCGGAGGTGACGTGGGCACGCGGATCGTTCGCGGTGAAAGACGCCTCGACGGTCGCCGTCACCGAAGGGTACCGGCAGGGCGGCACCGAAGTGATCGCGTTTCTCAGCCGGATCGAGGGGACGGATCGCGCCATCATGCTGACGGCGAACGCCAGACAGCGCGCGAATAAGTTTCGAACGCCGACGGAGACGAGTTTCACGCAGGTGGTCGACAGTCACGGACGCGTCGAGTTCGCCCAGAACGAGGAGGCGGCACTCGAACCGTACCAACACGGGAAGGGTCACGTCCGGAAGGCCCAGAACGGGGAGACGGGCGTGATGGATATGCCCGACCGTGGCCTCGTCGTCGGCTACGCCCCGGTCGAGGGGGCCGACTGGGTGGTCGTTACGCACACGCCACGCTCCGAGGCGTACGCCCTGGCCGGCATCGTCACGCGTGATTTCCTGGCGCTCATCGGCATCTCGCTCGCCGGATTCATCGTGATCGGCGTGACGCTCGGCCGTGACACGGTGACCGCCCTGGATCGCCTCACCAACGACGCCGAGGCAATCGCCCAGGGGAACGTCGACATCGCAGTCGAGACGTCCGACCGGGAGGACGAAATCGGGCGCCTGACCGACGCGTTCGTCGACATGCAGGCGTATCTTTCGACGGTCGCGTCCCAGGCCGAGGCGGTCGCCGACCAGCGATTCGACGCGGCCGTCCTCGACCAAGACGTGCCCGGGACGTTCGGCGAGACGATCGGCCGCATGAGCGAGGACGTGGAGCGAGCACAGCGGAACGTCGAACAGGCACGGCGGGAGGTCGAAGACCTGAACGCCGACCTGGAGACCACGGCCGACGCGTTCGGGGAGACGATGTCGAAAGCCGCCGACGGCGACCTCACCCAGCGGATGAACCCCGAGAGTCGGAGCGAGGCGATGGTTACGATCGCCGAATCGTTCAACGAGATGATGGACGAGATGGAGGCGACCCTCGGGCGGATTCGGTCGTTCGCCGACGAGGTTGCGGCCGCGAGCCAGCAGGTAACCGCGAGTACCGAGGAGGTTCGGAGCGCAAGCGCCGAGGTGAGCGAGTCCATCCAGGAAGTGTCGGCGGGGGCCGAACGACAGGACGACCGCCTGACGGAGATTTCGGGCGAGATGCAGAGCCTCTCGGGAGCCATCGAAGAGGTGGCGTCCTCGGCCGACGAGGTGGCGGCGACCGCCGACAACGCCGCCGAGATCAGCGAGGCCGGGAGCGACGCGGCCGCCGACGCTATCGACGAACTGGAACGGATCGAAGCACAGACCGACGCGACGGTCGAAGAGGTCGTATCACTGGCCGACGAAATCGACGAAATCGGCGACATCGTGGATCTGATCGCCGATATCGCCGAGCAGACCAACATGCTGGCGCTGAACGCGTCCATCGAAGCCGCGCGCGCCGACACCGACGGCGACGGGTTCGCCGTCGTCGCCGACGAGATCAAATCGCTCGCCGGCGAGGCTACCGACGCCACCGAACGGATCGACCGCCGGATCGCAGACATCCAGGAGTCGGCCGACTGCGCCGTCGACAACATACAGGAGATGGGCGACGGCGTCACACACGGGGCCGAAACCATCGACGAGGCGCTCGCGTCGCTCGACGACGTGGCCCAACGCGTCGAGACGCTCCACACAGGGGTACAGGAGATCAGCGAAGCGACTGACGACCAGGCCGCCTCGACCACCGACGTCGTGTCGATGCTCGACGAGGTCGAACGCGTGGCCGACCGGTCGAGCGCCGAAGCGGCGAACGTCTCCGCGGCCGCGGAAGAGCAGACCTCCACGCTCGCGGACGTATCGGAGAGCGCACAGTCGCTCACGGAACAGGCCGACTCGCTCCAGGATCTGCTCGACCAGTTCGTCGTCGATGACCGCGGGACGCCCGCGGAGGCGACCGGAACCACCCGCGGATCGGCCGCCCCGGACGGCGGCGTCGACCCGTAACACGGGCGGGTCGCCTCGCGCCTGCAGTAGGACGATTCAAGGGGCTACCGGTTCCAACCCCGACAGGATGTATCTCGCAGACGAAACCTGGCCGGAACTGGGGGACTACTTCGCCGACGAGTCGCTGGCGCTCGTCCCGCTCGGATCGACCGAACAGCACGGGCCGCATCTGCCACTGGCGACGGATCACCTGATCGCGGAGGCGTTCGCGCGCGAGGCGGCCGAGCGAACCGGCTACTGTTGTACCCCGACGATCAACGTCGGCGTCAGCCCCCACCACCGGCAGTTCCACGGCACGATGTGGGTCGAGGCGCCCGTCTTCCGTGACTACGTGGAGTCGTTCACTCGGAACCTCACCGATCATGGAATCGACCGGGTTATCTACGTCAACGCCCACGGCGGCAACGTGGAGCATCTTCGCGAGGTGGGGCGGCGCCTCCGCGACGACGAGGCGCTCTACGCCGTCGAGTGGACGTAACTGATTTTAGAGAAAATTGTTATAACGTTGGGTTTCGAAATATATTTCTGTAATGTCGGAGGAACACGAGATGGTAGCGGTTAGATTATCCAAAGAAAAGAAGAAACGTTGGGAAGACTACGTTGAAGAAAGTCACCAGCCTACACTGTCTCAGTTGGTACGTATCGCAACTGAAAGAGAAATCGCTCGTGATAATCCACTCAAACCGCCAGAGGAAGGTGGAGAAGATTCACGCGAACCCTCTCCCGAGTTGATTCCCAAACTGGACCAACTCGCGAACAAACTCCAGTCGATTGACCGGAGACTCTCGGCAATCGAATCAGACCGCTACGGTGATGAAGACCTCACTAAGCTCGCAACAGAGGTTTACAAAATCCTACCCAGCTCGATTACGGAGATTCAGCAGGCCGTAGCACAGAAAGAAGGCGCGTATCCTGTTGGGGGAGATAAGGCAGATATAGAGTTCCTGGCGGAAGCTATGGCTGATGATGAGCAGACATTCACGCCGCCTTCCTCTGATACCAGTCAATCTAATCGTGGGCCATGTACTGGTTCAATAGACGATATTACTGCGATCCTCGATGCTGACGAGGAAGCTGTGCAGTTGGCTATCAATCGGTTACAGAGGCTGTGTTGAATCGCCATATGGCGGTGGAATTCACTGTTTCACAGCCCGCTT
>JBDGTP010000071.1:0-10928 GCA_042216725.1 Haloplanus sp. | reverse complement strand
TGCCGTTCGACCAGAGGATGACGGCGAAGGGGACGTTCCCCACCGAGCAGACGAACGTCACCACGCCGACGACGACGCCGACGACTGCGCTGGCGACGACCCACGTCAGCGTCCCCTCGGCGCCGACGCCGAACAGCGTCGTCCACCACGCCCGGGGGACGAACGCCCCGATCAGCCCCGCGACGAGGAACCCCGCGACGATGTCTTTCCAGAGCATCCCCCACTCGCCGAGGGCGTTCTTCGAGGCGAGACGCCAGCCGTCGCGGGTCAGCAGGCGGTCACGCCACGTCGCGCCCGACTGGCGCTGTGACTCGACGTAGGCCTCCTTGCACGACTCCGAACAGAAGTACTCCGTCCCGCCGTCCGTCTCCAGCGTGACGGTGTCGTCGGCGCCGGGGTTGACCTCCATCCCACAGGAGGGGTCGCGCACGCCCTCGGTCGAGCGAAGGTGTTCCCGTGCCGTCTCGAACCACGCGTCCGGGACGACGTACTGGAACGTCAGGGCGAGCAAGCCGATGAGGAGCAATCCGGCCACGTAGTCGGCGATCACGAACTGCCACCCGAGCAGAATCCACATCACCAGCCCCAGTTCGATCACGAGGTTCGTCGACGCGAACTGAAAGGCTGCGAGGCTGGCGACCGGCGAGGCGCCCTTCTTGAACAGCGACTTCGTCGTCGCCACCGCGCCGAACGAACACGACGAGGAGGCCGCGCCGAACAGCGTCCCGAGGCCGAGTTCGCGCCACCCGCTCCCGCCCAGAACGGCCGACATCCGCTCCTCGCTGACGAACGTCTCGACTGCGCCGGCGATAGTGAACCCCAGGACGAGCGCCCACCACGTCTCCCAGCCCATCTCGGCGGCGAGCGTCAGGCCGTCGAGCAGCGTCTCTGTTACGCTCACGCGGGCCACCTCCCGATCCAACAGTCGATGCCGTTGCTCGAGCGATCCATGGTACGTCCCCTACGGGCCCCCGATTCAACTCGGTTGTGGTTATGCTACCTGCAGTCTCAGGCGATTTGGATTCGGAATCAAAACTGCTATCAGATATACACTTCACTATCTGAGCCACTCTCGGCCGAACCCCCTGTCGGAGATTCCAATATACTGGGAATCGGCGCCTCCTACATTCGGTCGTGTCTCCAACCACTAGCTGTGAGGTGACTCCCGATGGCATACGATACGACTCACCCCGTCGCGGGCGAGTTCGCGTTCGGCCGCACGGGAACCCTGACGGCCTACTGGATTGCGCTCCTCCGGGTCGTCGTCGGCTGGTGGTTCCTACACGCCGGGGTGACGAAGCTCATCGAATCGGGGCTGAACTACACGTACGGCCCGGCGTATCTCCGCGAGATGGGTGACACCGTCCTCGGGCCGGTAGCCGTGCAACTGGGCACCGTGTTCCCGGAGTTCATCGCGGCCATCGTCCCCCTCGCGGAGACGCTGATCGGCCTCGCGCTGATCGCCGGACTTCTCGTCCGTCTCGCGGCCGCGGGCGGTGCCGTCTTCATGGCGTTCTTCTGGGTCGGTAACGCCGAGTTCGGCCACGGCGTCGTCAACGGCGACCTGATGGGACTCCTGCTGTTCGTCACGCTGATGGTGCTGGCCGCGGGCCGGTACTACGGCCTCGACGCCCTCGTCGAACGCACCGCACTGGTGGAGAACTACCCCTGGCTCACCTACCTGCTCGGCTAACGAGGTGATACGACAATGACCAACACACTCGACAAGGCGGCGATGGCGCTGAGCGGCACCTTGGTGTTGCTCGGTATCGTCGTCCTCGGCATCGTGGAGATACTCGACGGGGTGCCCTACGGCGCGGCCCCCGCGACGAACGACGCGGGCGAGGTGATCGCTCAACCAGGTGTCGATCCGGCCGTCCGTACCGGCCTCGTACTCGCCGGCCTGGCCGTCCTCCTGCTATGGCGGGGCTACCGCTTCGCCGTCCCGGCGGCCGACGCCCGGTTCGAACCGAGTACCGACGCGACGGGCTAGTAGCCGACCCCCAACGTTTTGGCCTCGGCGCGCGACGACGCGACGATGCCGTCCGCGTACGCTCCCGACCCACTCGCGCCGCTCGTTCGCGCGCTCCGAACCGGCGACCACCAACCGATGGGGCTGGTCGCCGACTGCTGTGACCGTCTCGACGCCCTCGACGACGACCTGCGGGCCGTGCTGCCGGAGGCGGGACGGCGGAGCCGGTTGACCCGCGAGGCGACGGCGCTCGTCGCCCGATACGACGACCCGACGACCCGGCCGCCGCTGTTCGGCGTTCCCGTCGGCGTCAAGGACATCTTCCACGTCGACGGCTACCCCACTGCGGCCGGATCGTCCGTCCCGGAGGCGGCGATCACCGGCGCCGAGGCGACGGCGGTTCGCCGCCTTCGCGACGCCGGCGCGCTCCATCTCGGAAAGACCCACACGGCCGAGTTCGCGTACTTCGATCCGCCGCCGACCCGGAATCCGAACGAGCCATCACACACGCCCGGCGGTTCGTCGAGCGGATCGGCCGCCGCCGTCGCCGCCGGCTACTGTCCGCTCGCGCTCGGTACCCAGACGGTCGGATCGGTGATCCGTCCGGCGGCGTTCTGCGGCGTCGTCGGCTTCAAACCGAGCTACGACCGCATCCCCCGGGACGGCGTCGTGCCGTTCTCGCCGTCGGTCGACCACGTCGGCACGTTCACCGCCGACGTGGCCGGCGCGCGCCGCGCCGCAACCGTCCTCTGTGACGGGTGGGAGCCGGTCGCTCCCGACGACCGACCGATCCTCGGCGTCGTCGAGGGGCCGTATCTGGAGCAGGCGACTGCGGCCGGTCGGGCCGGCGTCGACGCGGCCGCCGACGCCCTCGCCGACGCGGGCTACGAGGTGCGACGCGTGGCGATGCTCGACGACATTGCCACGGTGAACGAGCGCCACGACCGGCTGACTGCGGCCGAACTGGCCCTGTCGCACGCGGAGCGATACGCGGACTACGGCGACCGCTACGCCGCGTCGACGGCGGAACTGATCGAGACGGGGCGGACGGTGGGCGTCGACGCCGTCGCCGACGCCCGCGACGCCCGCCGCGAGTTCCGCGAACGGATCGGTGACCGCATGTGCGAGGCCGGCGTGGATCTGTTGCTCTCGCCGGCCGCTCCCGGGCCAGCGCCCGAGGGTATCGACGACACCGGCGACCCGGTCATGAACCTCCCGTGGACGCACGCTGGCGTTCCGGCGGTGACCGTACCCTGTGGCCGCGTCGGCGATCTCCCCCTCGGCCTTCAGGTCGTCGCGCCGTTCGGCGCCGACGAGTCGCTTCTGGCGTGGGGGGTGGATCTGGCCGCCGCCGTCGACGACGTGGGTGCAGTGGGCGTCTGACCGTCACGCCACGTCGTCGGTCACGTCGCGATACAACCGGCGGTTCGCCTCGCCGTCCGGACGCGTGTCGGGGACGTAGCTCCGTTCGAACGTGCGCCCGCCGTCGAGTTCGAGTCGCCCGCCTCCGACGGTTCCCGGCGATCCGACAGCGTCCCGATGCCCTCGAGGAACGCTTCGAGACGCGCGAACTGCTCTTTCTCCGCCTCGGCCAGTGCCGCACAGTCACGGCCGTGTGGAGGGAGTCGGTCACGCCGGCAGAGATGGCCCGGTTCACAATCTCCTCGCTCCCCTTGCCGGGACAGAGGATGAACGGACGGTCGGGGTGGGTCTCCCTGACGGCTCCGAGCAGTTCGAGGCTGGCCATCTCGGGCATCTGTCGCTGACGAGGCAGTCGACGGTTGTCGTGTCGAGGCGGTCGAGCGCGGCCGCTCCCGAGTGTTCGGTCAGCACTCCGAGCGACGCCCCCTCGCGTTCGAGATAGAGCGCCACGAGTTCCGCGAAGTCGGGTGGGTCGGCCACGTGCAACACCCGGATCGGCGCCGTCGTCTCCCAGGCGTCGGGATTCGAGATCACGCCGCCACCCCGGATCGCGGCGTGCCTCCGGGAGCGACGCCGCTCGATCTGGTTCCGCCGCTCGCCCACTCCGTGGGACTCACCCCGATTCGGTCGCCGTGCCGGGCGTTGCGGTTCCGCCACCGGACTGTGCCTGAGCCTCCTCGAACGTGGCGGCAGGGAAGAGGCCGCTCACCTCCTCGTAGGAGAGCGTCTCGATCAGCGCCGCGGGGGAACCTGTGACCAGCAACACCCCGAACTCGGCGATCGTGTTGTCGACGGTGACCGACGTGTTCCCCGTTCGGTTCTGGAACGTGTCGACAGCGTCCGTCGTCAGTTCGATCCGGCGCTGGCGGAACTCCGCCTGGGCCTGCCTCCGGTCGAGTTCCCCCGACTGCACCCGCGACTGGATCTCCGACTGGAGTTCCTGGAGTGACTGCTGGTCTGGCTGTACGGCGAGCGTGACCGTCGTCTCCTCGCCGCCCCCGCTTCCGCCCTCGTGATTCGAGAATGCGCTACATCCGGCCAGCGAGAGCGTCGTTCCGGTACCGGCGAGCTGAAGGAATCGGCGTCGGCCCGTGTCGTCGAACATGTCCTCCCCTCTATGAACATGATTGCAATAAGCCCTCGCTTCTCGTCGACCGCGAGTTCGCCGCCGAGCGCCGTCAGATCTTGTCGAGGGCGAACGTCAGCAGGTTGGCGGCAGTGAAGTCGTCGGTCGCGCCCGAACACGGCGTCGGGAGCGTCGGCGTCCAGTTCGGCTGGATCGTCAGGAACGACCGCGGATCGGACTCGATCAAGCCGACGATCACCTCGGCGACGATCCTGCTCCCCACGGGGCCGAGATACTCGCCGTCGGTCAGTTCGCGCGCTTCCGCGAGGACGTAGTACCACAGGGGCGCCTCCGTGTCGGCCGGCTGATCGTGAGTCGACAGACTTCCGTCGAAGCCCATCTCGGCGTTCGAGAGCGGATCGATCCCCATCGCCCGCGCCACGGCCTGCCCGGAGGGGAGGCCGAGGGTGTGGCCACGGACGAGGTTGCGCGAGGCGAGCGAGCGCCGCCAGGCCGTATCGCTGCTCACGAACGGCAGATTGAGGAGATCCGGAGCCAGGAGCGGGTCGATCTTCCGGGCGGGCTGGGGGTCGGCGGCGTCACCGCGCTCGAAGAGGTATCCCCGGTCGACCGCTTTCGATGCCGGCACGGGTTCGAACCCCATGCTCAGCGCGTCCGGGCCGTGGCCGAACAGTTTCCAGGCGTTCGAGGCGAATGCCCCGGGGCTTGACAGTGGGACACGACACGGGCCGAATTGATAAGTCTACTCACAGATTTTGGTTGACAGATCCGGGGCTGACGGTTCCGGTGTCGACGGTAGGAAACGGCCGGAAACCAACGACTTAGACCCGGACGGGAGATGTTTTCCACGGCCCCTGCGGCCTTGCTGGTTTCCCAGATTCGCGAATCTCGGTTACCCGAGATCCGGTACTTGGCCTTCACTCCCATCCGCCATGGCGGGTGGGTTCCGGGCCGTTGCGGTTCTCCTTCGAGGCGTTCACTTTGTCCCCCTGTTACGGGGCCTTCAGTTTTGCCTCTAATCCCAGTCAACCCGTCCGTGTGGACGAACCGACCGGGATCGTCCGGTGTATCCTCGTGGCTTCCGCCGGATCTTGGTGTACGTTACCAACCAACATAACTGTTTCCCTCGTGTCGCCGTCGGAGGAGACCGCGGGCGGCATCCGGCGTCCGTGTGCCGAAATCCGCCGACGGGAAATCGGTGGCTTAAACCCCCACGACCGTCTACGCATCGACTGCGTGCGAGGGTAGCCAAGCCTGGAAACGGCGGCGGACTCAAGATCCGCTCCTGTAGAGGTCCAAGGGTTCAAATCCCTTCCCTCGCATCGTAGCGAGGCCCCGACGCGGGCCGAGCGAGATGCACGAAGGGGTTTGAAGCAGGGAGGACGCGGCGTCCGACCGTGGTTCAAATCCCTTCCCTCGCACTCGTCAGAGTGCGGAAGACGCTCTCGGAGCGCTCTTCCCTCGCAAACGTCTCACTGAGTCACACTGGCAGTCGTGGGTTCATCGGCCCGTGATTCCTGCCGTGGACGGTCGTGTCCGTCCAGGAGGGGAACTCGCCATCGTCGGTGTCGGGCAGGTCGGGGACGAAGTGAGGGACGCTCTCGTGTCGGACGGCCGTCGAGAACCCCTGTTCTCACGCCCCCCGAAGCGCGGAGGTTAAACGGCCTCGTCGGCAACGAGACGGTAATGAGCCAGGACGTTTCTTCCGACGGCGACCTCCGCAACACCGGGATGTCGCTCAAACACGACCGGGAGTGGGACTACGAACTCGACCGTATCGTCGAGGCGGTCGAAGAACGCGACGCCACCAAGGTCGGCCTCCAGTTTCCCGAGGGGTTGAAGCGGCGCGGCCCGGCCGTCGCCGACGACCTCCGGGCGCTCACCGACGACGACGTGACCTACATGCTCTCCGGCCAGCCCTGTTACGGCGCCTGCGACCTCGACACCTACCTCATGCGCCGGACGGACGTGTTCGTCCACTTCGGTCACTCCCCGATGAAGGAGTCGGATAAGATCATCTACGTCCCGCTGTTCTCCAACGTCGATCCCTTCCCGATCATGGAGGACGCCCTCGACGAACTCGACGTGGGCGATGTCGGTCTCGTCACGACCGCCCAGCACATGAACCGCTTCGAGGAGATGCGCGAATGGCTGGAAGACCACGACTTCACCGTCCACACCCGCCGTGGCGACGACCGCCTCACCCACGAGGGGCAGGTGCTCGGCTGTAACTACGCCTCGGCCGACATCGACGCCGACCAGGTTCTCTACGTCGGCGGCGGGAAGTTCCACCCGCTCGGCCTGGCAATGGAACATCCCGACAAGCGGGTGGTGATCGCCGACCCCGTCAACAACGTCGTCACCGTGGCGGATACGGAACAGTTCATGAAACAGCGCTACGCCTCCGTCCACAAGGCGATGGACGCCGAGAAGTGGGGTGTCATCTTCTGCACCAAGATCGGACAGGGGCGCTGGGACGTGGCCGAGCGTATCGTTGAGGACAACGACGACGCCTACCTCATCACGATGGACGAAGTGACGCCGGATCGTCTGCGCAACTTCGACATGGACGCCTTCGTCAACACGGGCTGTCCCCGGATCACCACCGACGACGGCCCCCAGTTCCACAAACCCATGCTCACGCCCGGCGAGTACCGCATCGCCGTCGGCGACGAGCCCCTCGACTCCCTCTCGTTCGATACCTTCCACGGCACCTGGTGAGGGCGCTCGCGGGTAGGCTTTTCAGCTCCGCCGTCCTCTCTCCGATATGGAGTGTGACCCTATCGGCACCGTCTACACGCCCTACGAGACGACGAGCGACGCCCCGCGGCAAGGCTTCCACGAGGACGCCGAGGGCGTCGTCGACATCGATCCTCCGTATCACGAGGGGCTGTCGGGCTTCGACGCTGACCGCGTGGTCGTCGTCTGGTGGGCCGACCGCACCGACCGGTCAGTGTTGACCCTGGATCGCGACCCGGCCCGCGGTGTGTTCACCTCGCGTTCGCCCGCCCGGCCCAACCCGGTCTGTATCACCGAGTGTACGGTGTCGTCAGTCGACGTCGACGCCGGTCGGCTTCACCTCGGCGGCGTCGACATGGCGGATCGGAGCCCGGTGATCGACCTGAAGGCGACCGTCGACACTCAGTGCTGGAACGACGACGCGGATTCGACGTAGTCGACCGCAGCCTCGGGTGTGTCTACGGCTTCGACGCCCGGCACGTCGTGGGTGCCGAGTCCGGAGACCGGCCGGTCGAACACGCCCGCGAACCCGAGTTCGGAGAGCGTCCCGGCCCCGCCGTCGATAGCCACGACGGCGTCGCCGTTCATCACGACCATCGCGTTCCGGGCGTGTCCCATTCCGGTCGCGATGGGCGTGTCGACGTACTCGTTGGCATCCGCTCGGCTCTCGCTCGGCAGGATGCCGACCGTCTCGCCACCGGCGGCGTTCGCGCCCGCACAGACGGCTTTCATGACGCCGCCGAGACCGCCACACACCACGACGTGTCCCCGGTCGCCGAGCAGCCGGCCGAGCGCTCGCGCTCGCTCGGCGTCCCCGGACGCAACGTTGCCTCCACCGATGACGCTAACGCGCATACCGGGGATCTGCGGGGCGCGGGCATATACGTTTGGCTCGGATTCCCGGTGTGGATCGCCCGCCGTCGCCCGCGTGACACACCATCTTTATGTGCCGGCTGCGCCCCTGGATGGGTATGTCAGCCATTCAGTCCCTCCGGACGGCGACCGATGCGCTCTCGCGCAGTCCCGTCCTCTTCCTCGGTGGTCTCGTCTACGCGCTAGTGCTCCTGCCCCAACGCGCCCTCCAGTTGGCCGCCGTCCCGTTCGCGCCGGCCCTGCTCCAGTTGGTGACGTTCTTCGTGACGCCGTTCGTCCTCGCGGGCGTCGTCGGCATGGCGCGGGAGGCCCTGGACGGCGACACTTCGTTCGATACGCTCACCGCAACCGGCGCGGATCGGTACGTCGACCTCCTGCTCGGCACCCTGATCGAGTTCGGCATCCAACTGGCCTTCGGCGTCGCCTTCCTGGTGCTCGCGCTGTTCGCCGTCGTCAGCGGGGCGGCGTCCGGCGGTGCCGGCCCGGTCGTCCTCCTCGGCGGGGCCGTCGCCGTCCTCTTCGTCCTCGTCTACCTCACCGTGCTCTTTCTCGTCCAGTTCTACCCCGTCGTCATCGTCGTCGACGGCGCCGGTCCCGTCGACGGCGTCACCGGGAGTGTCGACTTCGTTCGGGACAACGTCGTCAGCACCCTCGGCTACAGCGTGATGACGGTGATTCTGGGCGGCCTAGCCTCGCTTCCGGTGACGGGCTTCGCTGCCTACCGCTATCTCACGAGCGGCGCCGGGCCGGGCGGCGACACCCCCGGCCCTATCGGCGGCGGGATGAGCGGTGCCGGCCCGGGCGCTGGCACTCCGGAGATGGCCGAGTTGCTCGCCGCCGGAACGGGACTGGGGCTCTCGACGCCCGAAGTAGTCGTGCTCTCGTTGGTCTCCGTCGTGACGACGGCGCTGTTTTTCGCCTTCCGTCAGACCTACGCCACCGCGTTCTACCGGCGGAACGGACGAACGGTCGAGGAACGCGTCCTCGCCGACGAGGAGTAGGCAGTCCGCGGTCGATTCCTCACAGCAGGAACGTGTCCTCGCGTTCGGACAGGTCGAGAAAGGAGTCGGCGGCCTCGACGAGTTCGTCGGCCGTCGAGGAGCCGAACGCCATCACTTCGACCCGCACGCCCTCGTGGCGGAGATGCGAACAGAGGCGGGAGAAGTCGCCGTCGCCGGTACAGAGGACGACCACGTCGACGTGGTTCGCGAGCGTTACGGCGTCGAGGCTCATCCCCACGTCCCAGTCGGCTTTCTTCGTGCCGTCGCCGAAGGTCTTGATCTCCTTGATCTTCGTCTCGAATCCGATTTCCTGGAGCGCCTCGAAGAAGCGTTCCTCCTCGGGCGAGTCGGCGCGAATGACGTAGGCGATGGCCCGCACGAGTTCGCGCTCGGAGACGCCTTTCGAGAGCAGGGCCGAGTAGTCGATATTCCGCGAGTAGAGGCTCTGTGCGGAGTGATAGAGGTTCTGCGCGTCCGCGAGCATCGCGACGCGCTGGTTCGAATGAATGTCGGTCACGTTGGCCACGTATGAACCGCGCGCGACTAAATTCCTTGCTCATCGCGTCGCAGGCGCTCACGAGGGTGATACGAGCGATTTAACCCACCGGCGGCGACAGGGACGGATATGCGCACCGAGCAGGTTGCCCCCGTCTTGGGAATCCTCGGCTGTCTCGCCGTCGTCGTCACGCTCGCTCTCCCGTACGTGCTCGTCCCCGGCTGGGGTGCTGAACTCGCTCAGTACTACACCGCCGGCCCGCTCGGTGTCGGCGCCGTCCTCGCGTTCGCCCCCGTCACCCTCGTGGCGTTCCTCGCGGGCGTCCGTGGCCGCACCGATCCGGTGACTGCCGCGGGAATCGCGCTCACGCTCGGCGTCGGCGCCTTCCTGATCGCCCTCTCCTGGGCGCTGTCGGCCCCGCTCGACCCGCTCTTTGGCTTCCCGGCGTCGTGGATCACCGACCATCGCTGGGCCGTCGTCGGCACCACGGCGATCATCCCGCTCGCGGCCGCACTCTACGCCCGGTCGGTGTTGTAGCCGCGAAATCGCCACGCTGGCGGGCATCCGAGTCGAAAGGCCCTTAAGAGGAAACGGCATACGTCCGGTTGGACTAGGTCGGGCAGTTAGGCCCTGCTCCTCCGCCCGCAGTACGGTCTTGAGCGGGGACCGAACCCGGGGGCGTCCGGTCAGACCGGTTCGGGCCCCGGGAGCCAACGTGGAAGCCTCGTCCTTCGGGGACAGCGGTCCGCGGCGCGCGTCTGCAGGGACGCTCCGTCGCGGTTCGTCGGCGGTACTGGGTCAGGCGCGGAAGCGAGCAGCCCATCGCCGGACGCCAGTCGCTCGAAGGGCCGCGGGGTGGAGGAGGCGACCGGGACTCCCCGGAGCGGAACGCCGGGCAATCCCGATGTCCACATTCATACTGTCGTTCTCTCGCCGAGCGACGGCGCTCGCGTACCGGTAGCGGCTAGCGTTGCCTCGTCGGCAAGGATCAATACCGTGCCACACGGTACCATGAGTGAAGGTAACACACATGAAACGAGATGATGTGGTACTGCTGAAACTCCGCGAGAACTGTAGCGAAGGAAGCGACGATGCCTGCCGGACGCTCGAACGCCTCTGTGCAGAGGGCCGGGACGACGCCTGCCGCTACGTCCCGCAGTAACGCGACCGATACGCGGTTCTCTTCTCGGATCACTCGCTCCCTCGTGTGGCGACGCCGTTCCGCAAACGTGACCGAATACACAAACTATAAATGTAGTGCTACTCGTTAACATATCACGAGCTCACACAGATGAAACAAGAAGACATGGTTCTGCTTCGCGAGGAATGCAGTGACGG
>JBDGTP010000032.1:0-11506 GCA_042216725.1 Haloplanus sp. | reverse complement strand
GCTTCGAGTTCAGCGAGGCGATGGAGTTCGACTTCCAGTGTCCGGAGACGGGCGCCCCGCTCGAACCGATGGATAACGACGACCTCGTCGAGGCGACGGAGCGCCGCATCGAGGAACTCCGGAACGAACTCAACGTGGACATCACCCGCTGATGGTCGTCCTCGCAACCAAATGTTACGTCGAGGGCAGTGCCAAGGAGCGAGCCCTCGACGGAATGGACGCCCTCGTCGACAACGCGGTCGGTGACCTGGACGTGACCTGGACGGTCGGCGTCCGGCACGACGACTTCGTCTCGGTGACGCTCTCCGGCGAGGACGAGGTGGTCGCGCGCAACGCCCTCGGCGAGGAGTGGGGCACCATCGGAACCGGCTTCGAGGACGACGAGACGTACGTCGGAACGCTCGAATCGTGGGACGAGGACGGGTTCGTCCTCGACGCGGGCGAACGGGTGCGGATTCCGACCGACGAACTCGGCCTCGGTCCCGGGACGCCGTCGCAGATCCGCGACCGGTTCGGCCTCGTCCAGCACCTCCCCCTGCGGTTCGTCGCGGGCGACCCGGCACGCCTGGCCGACGAGGAGCGCGACCGCCTGTTCGAGTGGACGCGCGGGAACGGCCGTTTGAACGTCAATAGCGCCACCCGTGGCGAGGTACGGGCGACACTGAACCGCGCGGGCCACGCCCGCGACATCGTCACCGTCGAGCGTCTCGGACTGCTCGAACAGAGCGTCGTCTGTGCGGAGGGAACCGACCCCCCGGGCCTGCTCGCCAGCGTCGGCGAGTACCTGCCCGCGGAACTCAAGTGTGTCATTCCCTGAGCGATGAACCGCCGTTACCTGCTCCCGCTCGCGCTCGTCGCCCTCGTCCTCACGTCGGGGTGTGCCGGCTTCTTCGGCTCTCAGCCCATCTCCGACGAGCGCCTCGACGAGGAACCGCCGTCGCCGTACGCCTGGGAGAGCGACGTGAACGCCCACATCACGATCACCGAGAACGCTCGGTTCCAGGCGGTCTACCGGCTCAACGACACCTCGATGGAGCTGTTCCGCCGCGACGGATTCGGCGGCCGGAACGCCATCCCCGTCTCGGCGGTTCGCTACCGCTACCCCAACGGGACGGTCATCACGGGGACGGAGATCAGAGCCCGAGGCGGCGCAATCGAGCGCTCGCGGGAGCGCGTCTCGGTCACGCTCCCCGCGGATGCGCCGAGCGACGGCCCCACCAGCGGCCGCCTCGCCTTTACCTCCTCCAGTACGCCCAAGCGGTTCAGCCTCCCGACGTTCGTCAACGGGTCGTACGCGGTCGTCCTGCCGCCGAACCGCCGGGTCGAAGTGTTCCCGTTCGGCAAGGTCAGCCCCCGCGGCTACGAGGTCGAATCCGCGGGCGACCGTCGGATCATTCGGTGGGAGAACGTGGAGGCGGACTCCATCTCCGTGCAGTTCTACCTCCAGCGCGACCTGCTGATCTTCGGCGGCGCGGCGGTCGGTCTGGCCGTCGTGGGCATCGTCGGCGTCTTCTACTACCGGAGACGCATCGAGGCGCTCCGGAAACAGCGGGAGGAACTCGGCCTCGACGTGGACACCGAGGACGACGAGTTCCGTGACGACCCGCCGCCGGGGATGGGCTGACGAACCGCCGTCGGTCACGACTGTTTTCACCGTCGCCCGTCTACGACCGGATATGCGAGTCGCGGTCGTCACCGTCGGCGACGAACTGCTGTCCGGGGACACGATCAATACGAACGCGGCGTGGCTGTGTGACCGCCTCGACGAGCGCGGGGTGTCGGTCGAACGCGTCACGACCTTGCCCGACCGTGTCGCCGACATCGCGCGCGTCGTCAACGAGTATCACGCGGAGTACGACGCCGTCGTCGTCACGGGTGGCGTCGGGCCGACGCACGACGACGTGACGATGGACGGCGTCGCAGCGGCGTTCGGCCGCGACGTCGTGCCCAACGACGAGGCGGCGGCGTGGATCGCCGATCACGGTGACTACGCGGCTGCCGATCTCACCGACGGCACGACCCACCTGCCGGCGGGGGCGCGGATGCTCCCGAACCCCGAAGGGGTCGCACCGGGGGCGGTGATCGACGAGGTGTACGTCCTGCCGGGCGTGCCCGACGAGATGAAAGCGATGTTCGAGACGGTCGCCAGGGAGTTCCAGGGCGAGCGCACCCACGTCGAGGAGATCCGGACGAGCGAACCGGAGAGCGCGCTTATCGACCGTCTCGACGCGGTTCAAGAGGCGTTCGACGTGAGCGTCGGGAGCTACCCCGGCGACGGCGTTCGGCTGAAAGTGATCGCGGCCGACGCGGAGACGGCAAGGGCGGCAGCCGCGTGGCTCCGGGAGCGAGTCGACCTAGCGACCCAGGTACAGCAGCCAGAGCGCGGTGATGACGAGGCTGACGAGTAACACGACTGCGCCGGTCTCGGCGATGGGGAGCGGTTCCCCGGTCTGAAGCGGGAGCATAACCGAGGCTATCGGCGGCAGTCGCTTAAGTTTTCGTCAACCGGTCGGCGCCGCAGTGGTGGCGCTCGGCGCCCAGTCGCGGCGTTTTTCCCCGTGCCCCCGTAGCCCACAGTATGCGAATCGGGTTCGTGGTCAATCCCATCGCCGGCATGGGTGGGCGGGTCGGCCTGAAAGGCACGGACGACAAGGTCGCGGAGGCCCGCGCCCGGGGCGCCACTCCGCGGTCGCCGGATCGCGCTAGGCGGGCGCTCGCGGCCATCGCGGAGCGGGTTCCCGGCGCGACGATACTGACGTGGGGCGAACCGATGGGCGCCGCACTCGCCCGCGAGACGGGATTCGATCCGGAGGTGCTCGGCGACCCCGCGGGAACCGAGACGACGGCGGCCGACACCCGCGCTGCCGTCGCCGCGTTCGTCGATGCCGGCGTCGACCTCGTCACGTTCGTCGGTGGCGACGGGACGGCGGCGGACGTGGCCGAGGCTCTGGAGGGCACCGAGACGCCGATGCTGGGCGTGCCCGCGGGCGTGAAGGTCTACTCCTCGGTGTTCGCCGTCTCGCCGGAGGACGCTGCGGATGTGATCGCCTCCTTCGAGCGAACCGAGCGCCGGGAGGTGCTCGACATCGACGAGGACGCCTACCGCGAGGGATCGGTCAACCCCGACCTCCGGGCGGTCGCCCGGGTGCCCGTCGGTGAGGATCTGCAGTCGTCGAAACAGACGGGAAGCGGGAACGTCGAAGCGGTGGCCGAGGGGTTCGCCGACGAGGTCGATCCCGACGTGACGTACGTCCTCGGCCCCGGAAGCACGGTCGGGGCGATCAAGGAGGCTCTCGGGTTCGAGGGGTCGCCCCTGGGTGTGGACGTGTGGCGCGACGGCGAGGTGCTCGCGAGGGACGCAAGCGAGTCGGACATTCTCGACGCTCTGGGCGACCGCAACGTGATCGTCGTCTCGCCCATCGGTGGCCAGGGGTTCATCTTCGGCCGGGGGAACCCACAGCTCTCCCCGGCGGTCATCAGGCAGTGTGAAATCGAAGTGGTGGCGTCGCGGGCGAAACTCGACGACATCGGTCAACTCAGGGTCGACACCGACGATCCGGATCTCGACGCGGAACTGCGGGGCTGGATCAAGGTTCGGGTCGGCCGCTTCGAGCGCCGCCTCATGAGGGTCGCCTAAAACCGCCGCACATCAACGTCATTCATGACGTATAATGCTGCATAGTGAAGATTAAGGCCATCGGGAGTAGTATGTGTGGTATGGAAACCCGCAAAGTGCAACGGCTGGGGCCGTCTACGCTGGCGATGACGCTCCCGGCGGAGTGGGCCAAGGAACACAACGTCGAGAAGGGCGACGAAGTGTCGCTCCGAATGGGCGGGAAAGGGACGCTGACGGTGCTCCCGGAGTCAGCGAGCACGGAAGGTTCGTCGGCGACGATCCACGCCGACAATCTCGACTCGGGGGCGCTGGAACGCGCTATCGTCGCCCAGTACGTCCTCGGGCGGCGCGTCATCCACATCGAGAAGTCGGACAGCGCCCTCGACAGCGAACACATCAACGCCGTCTACCGCGCCGAGACGCAGTTGATGGGCCTCGGCGTGATCGAGGAGACGCCCGAACGAATCGCCATCCGGTGTTCGGTCGACCCCGAGGACTTCACGCTCGACAACCTCCTCGAACGCCTCGAAAACACGGGGAGTACGATGCGAAACGAGTCGGTGAAGGCGCTCGCACACGGCAATGCCGACCTGGCCGAACGGGCGCTGAACCGCGAGCGTCAGGCGAACAAGATTTTCGTCCTCCTGCTTCGCCTGATCTTCATGGCGTACCAGAACCCGAACCTCGCGCGGGCGGTCGGCCTCGAATCCGGGTTCCCGCTGATCGGCTACCGCTCGGTGGCGAAGAACCTCGAACTCACCGCCGACAACGCCGAGGACATCGGGAACATCGCCCTCGACGCCAAAAACAACACCCTCGATGTCGACGGATCGACGATGCGGCGCATCCGCGAGTTCACCGACCAGGTCGACGAGATTACCGCCACCGCGGTGGAGGCCGTCGTCGAACGCGACTACGACAAGGCCATCGCCGTCGGACATATGTTCGAAGACATCAGCGACCGCGAACTCGAAATCATCAAAGACCTGCCCGACATGACGAAAGTCGAACTTCTCCGGACGCGCGAAGTGCTGGTCAGCCTCCAGCAGACCGCGCAGTACGCCATGCGCAACGCCGAAATCGCGGCGAACCTCGCACTCAACGAGGAGTCCGAACACGTCACCATCGAGTAGCCCGCGTCCTGCGTCGTCGGCGTCTCCTCGGTTCCTACCGGAGCGGCGCGACCGGAATCGCACTACCGGGCGCCCGCACCGAGAGGAGGCCGTCGTCGGTGGGTGTCGGGGTGGGCGTCGGCGTCGGCGTCGGCGTCGGCGTCGCCGTTCCCTCGGGTGTCGCCGTAGGCGTCGGCGTTCCATCGCCGTCGAGGAGGCCGCCGTCGGTGGGCGTCGGCGTCGGCGTCGGCGTCGCCGTTCCCTCGGGCGTCGCCGTGGGCGTCGGCGTTCCATCTCCGTCGAGGAGGCCGTCGTCGGTGGGCGTCGGCGTTGGTGTCGCCGTTCCGCCGTCACCGGCCGGCGTCGGCGTCGCCGTCGCCGTCCGCTCGTCGGTCGCGTTCCCTTTGGTTCCGAAGATGTCCGTCTCGATGGTCTCGGTGTAGGTCAGCGGATCGAGCGGAACCTCGACGCTGCCCGTCGGGAGTTCGATCCGGGCCGAGAAGTCGATCCGAAGGGTCGTCACCTGATCGTTCTGCAGGTGGGTCACCCACCACTCGTCGATGTGGTCGTTGTGCAGGGTGGTGGTGGCGCGGATCGTCCGGGTCGAATCCGGCGGAATCGCGCCGTAGCCCTCGGTGGTGCCAGACCCCATCTCGACGCCGTTCATCGTCGCCCGGTAACTGAGTTCGGAGACGGGCACGGGGTAGGAGTGAGGATTGTAGACGACGAACCGCATCTCGATTCTGGTCGCCGCGGAGTCGACTTCCCCCCAGTGGGCGCTGGTCTCCTCGATGTAGAGAACGGGGTCGCCGCCGTCGTCGCCGCCGACGGGACGGCGTTCGGTGGAGTTGAACGCCGAGATGATGTCCGTCTCGATGGTACGGGTCACCTTCGGCGCGCCGAAGGACGCACCGAGCGTCGAGGAGTGTACGTCGGCGTTCACCGCGAGTTCCGTACGCTCGCCGTTGCGGATGTGGCTCACCCACCAGGGTGGGATGCGCTCGTTCGCGAGGTAGGTCGTCATCGGCACCGTCGACTGCCCCCGAGGAACCGAGACGCCGTCCTTGACGCCGGTGGCCATCCGGATGCCGTTCATGTCGATGGCGTAGTCCACGGTGAGGCCGCCGAGCGAGGCGCCGATTGGGTTCGGGTTCCGCACGTGGAGGTCGCTCTCGACGACGGTCGTCGTCTCGTTGACGCCGCCAAAGCGGTTGTCGATGCCGGTCACCGACGGCGAACTGAAGAGCGTGACGGCGAGGCCGCCCAGAAGAAGCAGGGCCACGACACCGAGCGCGAGGAGCCGTTTAGTCGAGAGTCGCTCCTGGAGACGAGAGAGCATACGGGGGCCACGACTGGATGTGGCATACGATTTGTGGCTTCGGCGGGCGAAATCGCCCACGAGACTTTTTAACCCCTCGGTCGTAACCCGCAATCGCTCCGAATGTCTCGACACGCAGCCAGACCTCCCGGTGACCGGGCCGACCTCGAATGGTGTCACGAGGCGGTGCAGGGCGTTTCCCGAACGTTCGCGTTGACCGTCGACGTACTCGACGAACCGATGGCGTCGTACATCTGCATCGGATATCTCCTCTGTCGCGTCCCCGACACCGTCGAGGATGCCGACCACATCCCCCCGAGCGACCAAGCCCGCCTCCTGTGCGAGTACGACCGAGTGCTCGATCCGACCGACGACACCGACGCCGAAGCGTTCCGGGCGTCGGTCGACGAGTGGCTGCCGGCCGCCGAGGATCGAAGCGACGACTGGGAAGTCGTCGCCAGCACCCCACGGATCGTTCGCACCTTTCGCGGGCTCCCGGACGACGTGTGCCAGGCCGTGACGCCGCCGGCCCGCGAACTCGTCCAGGGGATGGCGATGTTCGTCGAGCGCTACGCCGACGAAGGCGGCCTCCGAATCCAGTCCCGCGAGGAACTGGAGGAGTACTGTTACTACGCCGCTGGCACCGTCGGCAACCTGGTCACGAACCTGCTGGCACGGGGCGACCTCAGCGGGGAGCGCCGCGCCCGCCTCTACGACACCGCCGAGGAGTTCGGCCTGCTGTTGCAGTTGGTCAACGTCGCCAAGGACGTGTACGACGACTACATCGAAGAGGACAACGTCTACCTGCCGGCGGAGTGGCTGGCCGCCGAGGGCGTCCCACAGGAGGAGGTCGTCGCCCCGGAACACGAGTCGGGCGCGGCGGCGGTGGTTCGGCGCACTGCCAGCCACGCACGCTCCTTCCTCGACGACGCCCAGACGTATCTGGAGACCGTGCCGACGACCGACGGCAACACGGTCGCGGCGTGGGCGATTCCCTTCCTGCTTGCGGTCGGGACGCTTCGAGAACTCCTCGCCCGCCCGGAGGACGCCCTCTCCGACACCGGCGTGAAAATCTCCCGCCAGGAGGTGTTCGCCGTCGTCACCGAGATGACGGGCGCCGACGCCGCGCGGGGGACGCTGGGTGACCTCCGGGAGGACATCGCCGGGCAACCGTACCACCGGGCAAACGGACAGGCGGACTAGGTGACGATGGCGTACGTCATCAGGAACCCGAAGTAAATCGCCACGAGCACGGCGAGCGCGAGCAGTCTGAACCGTCGGAGGTCGGCGACTTCGTCCTCGTGGGCGGCCTCGAAGGCCTCGCGTTCGGCCGCCGAGAGGTCGGCCGCGTGATCGAGACCGCGGTGGAGCGCCAACTGGTTCTCGCGGGCGAACGGGCGGCCACACCGGTCACAGACGTGTGTCGTCGCATCCGGGGGGGCGTGCGTGTCGATGTCGGTGTCGGTGTCAGTGTGCATGGTCACGAGGCGATGAAGGGTGGCGGAACGTACGGTTCGGCGACGATCCAGAGGCTGAGCATGGTGTATCCGACCATCACGGCGGTCACGCCGTACTGGCTTCGCACGGCCTGAAGCCGCGAGGGAAAGCAGTCGTACGCCGTGGCGTGAGCGACCCAGACGGCCAGCAGGTGACCGAGGAGGACACACGCGAGTTCGAGGCCGCCGAACCACGCGGGGAGTCCCGCGAGTTGGGGGGGGCTGGCGGGCGGCGACAGGGGCGCGGCGGCGACGGCGGCGAGCGTCGGTCCGAGGACGAGCACCGAACCGAGGTTGTGCGCCAGGTGATAGCCGGCGGCGATTGGGAGCAGTGACGGGGCGAACCGGCGGGCGAGATAGGTCGTCGAGAGGTAGGTGTCGGCGCGGCGGCGGCCGACGCGGGCCGCGGCGCGGAACGCCAGATGGAACAGACCCGCGCCGGCGAGGTAGGCGCCGAGATAGACCGCGAGCGGCGGCACGCCCGCCCCGACGACCGCACGGGCGCCGCTCGCCCACGGCCCGGTCGCGACGAACCCGTCGTACGTCGTGACGAAGAGGAGCGTGACGACGAAGGCCACGTCGTCGCGGCCGTCGAGGATCGTCTCGGGGAGCGCGCCGCCGGGGAGGCGCACGCGGAGGCGGCGGTCCACGACCCCGATGGGGGCGAGGCGGCCGTAGTAGCGAAATGCGCGGGCGAGCGGGTCGACGCGGTCGAACCACTGCTCGCTCCCGAAGACGACGGCACCGAGCAGCGTCACGACCGTGTATCCGCCGAGTACGGCCACGAGCAGGCGCGGATCGTCGGCCAGGGGTGTCACGACTTCGACCCACACCAACAGGAGGAGGCCGGCGACGCTTGGCCACGCACCCAGGCGGTCGGGGTAGGGGCGGTCGAGCGAGGGCAAGCGGTCGGCGACCGTCCGGAAGGGGTTGAGCGTCGGCCAGGTGTTGCCGAGGAGGTACACCGAGGCGACGTAGCCACCCCACCAGCCGACCCAGACGACGAGCACCGCGAGGTTGCGGGTGCCCGTCCCGGGGCCGAGGACACCGACAGCGAGCGTGGCTCCGAGGACACCGACGGCAGCGACGCTCGCGAGGCCGCGCACCGCCCGTCCCGGATCGAGGAGCGGTCGCCCCCAGTCGTGAACGGCGTCGACGAGTCGGCGGTCGGTGACGAAACTGGCCAGCAGGAACGAGACGCCGACGACGCCGCCGCCGGTCAGCAAGAAAAGCCACGTGGGGACGGCAATCGGATCACGGGTCGCCCCCCGGAGGCTCCCGCTGTGGGCGGCGACGACGCCGACCCAGGTCGAGAGCGCGAGGGCGACGGCGGTGGCGCGGACGACGAATCGGTGGCGCCGACGTGGTGCCATCGTGCGGGCGTTGGAGCCGTCCCCTGGAGTAGCTTCCGAAAGACATCGGAAATGTCGGCGGCGGTTGGGAGGATTTTTGGTAGTCGAATCTCAACGGGGGGGTATGAGTACGGAACACGGCGGGGACGACCACGGACACCACCTCCCAGCAGTCGAAGACTGGCCGCGGGGGTTCGGTGAGGCGAGTTGGTGGCCTTTCATCACGGCCCTCGGTGCCGGCGGCATCTATCTCGCTGCCGCCCTGTACATCGTCGCGGGCGGCCAGGAGTCGACAATCAATCCCATGTTCGCACCGCTCCTGGCAGCATCGAGCGTGGGAGCGTTCCTCTTTGGCCTGTACGGGTGGCTCTACCACGCGTTCGTCTCCGAGTTCTGGTCGCGCGGCATCAACGAGACGAGCGCGTCGGCGCTCCGGTGGGGGATGATCGCCTTCCTCGGCTCCGAACTCGCCACCTTCGGCGCGGTGTTCACCTACTACTTCTTCATCCGTGCCGGAACGTGGCCGCCGGGCGAACTCCCGCATCTGACGGGGTCGCTCGTCATCATCAACACGGTGATTCTGGTGGCGTCGAGTCTGACGCTCCACTGGGCACACGTCGCGATCCGCAACAACGACCGCCGGAAGTTCGTGCTCGGACTGCTGGCGACGCTTCTGCTCGGCGTGGTCTTCATCGGCGGGCAGGTCTACGAGTACTACGAATTCATCGTCCACTCGCAGTTCACGATCACCTCCGGGCTGTTCGGCTCGGCCTTCTTCGGACTGACCGGTCTCCACGGCCTCCACGTCTCGATGGGTGGGGTTCTCCTCGGCATCGTCACGATTCGGGCGCTCGCGGGACAGTACTCGGCCGACCGCCACGTGTCGGTCAGCACCGTCTCGATGTACTGGCACTTCGTCGACGTGGTCTGGATCTTCCTCGTCGTGGTGCTGTACGCCGGCGCGGAACTCGGCGCGTAGTCGGCCGATACCACGGCACCCAGTCGCCGCCCGCGTGGCGCCGCCGGGCGCCATGGATTTATATGGTCTCACGCGACAGACGTGAGCATGGACGATTTCGAACAGCTCGTGTCGTCGCTCACGCCCCGGGAGGAGAACGACGAGATCAAACTCTATCAGAACACCGTCGCGGTGGCGTGTCCCGTCTGTGAGGAGCCGTTCGACGACCTCGTCGTGTGCAAAAACGAGGAGACCAGCCTCGAACAGATCGAACCGCTCGATATCTGTGTCACCGTCCACGACGGTGCCCCGCTCCTGTTCACCCACAAGCACTGACGGGGCTCGATCCCGCCGACCCCAGCACGTAAAAGGCCGGCCCGCCGACCGCGTGGTATGGCACGCGAGGTTACGCATACGGCGACCGGGCCGAAGATCCTCACCCCCGCGGACATCGACGACGAGAACGGCGACGTGGCGATCTGTCTGTGCGGGTTGAGCGACGACTATCCCTTCTGTGACGGCAGTCATCGGATGGCGGAAGACGAAGACCCCGACGAACGGTACAAGTACGTCGACGGGGAGCGCCGCCGGGTGTCCGTCGAGTTCGAGGAGTGAGCGCCGGTCACGAGGGGGCCCGTTTCCGAACGGTGCCGGAAAGTATTTGGCTCGCTTTCGTGCATACCTGCATAAATGGACGGCGAGATTCTCGACGCGGTGACCGAGTGGGGTACCCGCCCCGTCGCGGACGGCGTTACCGGGTTGTACGACCTCGCTGACGGGGATTTCTCCGGCGCCGTGACCGACGGAACTGCCTGGGCGTTCGTCCTCAACGGCCGTTTCGTCGGGGTGTTCCACGGCGACATCGAGGACTTCGAGGACACCTCGCTGACGGCGTACACGGCTCCCGATCACTCCTTGCCTCTCCTCTATGCGATGCAGGAACGCGGCGGCGAGGTACGCGGGGAGTACTACTCGAACGACACGCCGCTCTCGGAGATCGACGACACGCTCTCCGCTGGCAACTTCGTCGGCTACGTCGAACTCTCCGAGAACGTACTCTCCGGGGACTACTACGTGGTCTACTACGGTGGTCGCTCCCTGCCCGTGGCCTTCGTCGGCAACAGTCGACGGCTCCTTACCGGCGACGACGCGTTCGAGCGGGCGGCCGACGAGGTCGGAATCTACTCCGTCGTCGACGCCGACGTGGAAGTGGTCGATCTGCCCGAGCGTCCGGAACCGGAGCTCGAAACCGAGGAGGACGACAGCGGCGGGGCGGTCGCTCCGGGTAGCCCCGACGACGAGGCGGAGACCGACGAGACGGAGACCGCTTCGCAGACACGGACGGGGATCGAGGGTTCCGACGACGACGCGACGGCGGCGGAGGTGGAACCGAACACGGACGCGACTGTCGGCGTCGACGGACACACCCCCGAATCACTGGCCGAGGAGGAAGCGACGACCGAGCCGACCGAGACGGTGACGGAATCGGTCGAAACGAGGGTGGCCGAAGCCGACACGGCGACCACCGAAACCAGCACGGAAACCGCCGAAGCCGACACGGAGACCGCGGCCGGTCTCACGGCCGACACCGAGGCGGTTGAAACGGAAACGGAAACGGAAACGGAAACGGAAACGGAAACGGAAACGGAAACGG
>JBDGTP010000038.1:0-11583 GCA_042216725.1 Haloplanus sp. | reverse complement strand
CGACCCATTACCAACACCAGCGTCTCTATCGGTAAAACAGTTCCCTAGACACTATGAGATAATCGAGAATGTCGCCCGCTTGGTCGGTGTCCACGAGCGTTTCCCGCTCGTTCTCCCCTCGGTCCAACTTGGGGACGTTGATCTTGTCGGGCGTATCACCGTCCACGGCGTCAATCTTTACACAGAATCGCATAAACGTCCGCAGGGCCGACAGATTGGTTTTCAGCGTGACCTTATTGATTCTGTCGCTCCGCCAATTCTTGAATCGGGTAAAATCGCGTCCACTGACGTTGTTGAGGTTGTCGATCCGTGGTTCATCGGCGTCGTCACCTTCGCACCAACGGACGAAAAAGCCAAGCTGGTATTCTTTTGCCTGTATCGACTGGGGACTTAGGTCTCCGTCAACGTCTTGGAGGTACATCTCCAAGGCGTCTCGTGGAGTAATGGGTTCCAGTTCGTTCATCGTTGTCTTATGAAGCCCCACAAGTCGGATCGGCGTCTGGACGGATGGGCCGACACAAATACGCACGAGGTGCGTGCGGACGGCGCCGACCGCATCGTCTGTCACGTCGATATGGACTGTTTCTACGCGTCCTGCGAGCGGTTGCGCGACCCCGACCTGCGGGGGGAGCCCGTCGTCGTCGGGATGGGCTACGAGTCGGGCGAACCACACGGCGCCGTCGCGACGGCGAGTTACGAGGCCCGCGAGTACGGCGTCGAGAGCGCCCAGCCCATCTCGCAGGCACTAGAGGCGCTCCCGCGATTGGAGGCAGCCCGAACCGACCCCGACCTCGATCCCGCCGAAGCGGGGCATTACCGCCCCGTCGACCTGGACTACTACCGCGAGGTGGCCGCCGATATCAAGGCGATCCTCCGTGAGTGTTCGGACCGGCTTCGCGAGGTGAGCGTCGACGAGGCGTATCTCGACGTGACCGACCGGACGGCCTGGACCGTGGTGGACGACCGAACGCTCGCGGAGGGGTACGCCCGACACATCAAATCGCGGATCGCTCGCGAGGTGGGCGTCCCGGCGAGCGTCGGCGTCGCCCCGAACATGAGCGCCGCGAAGGTGGCGAGCGACCACGACAAACCCGACGGACTAGTAGTGGTCGAACCCGGTGACGTGCGGGACTTCCTCGCCCCGTTGCCGGTCGAGGCGGTACACGGCGTCGGCCCGGTGACGGCGCGGAAACTGGGCGAGATGGGCATCGAGACGGCGGGCGACCTCGCGGCGGCCGACCCCGGCGCCCTCCGGGAGCGATTCGGCGAACGCGGCCGTGCGCTCTACGACCGGGCGCGGGGGGACGACGACCGCGAGGTGACGCCGAAGGGCCGACCCAAGAGCCTCTCGCGGGAGTCGGCGTTCACCGAGGCGACGGCCGATCCCGAGCGACAGCGCGAAACCGTCGCGGGACTGGCCGCCGACGTGGCCGACCGGGCCGAGGGGAAGGGTGCGCTGTACCGCACCATCGGCATCAAGGCCGTGACACCGCCGTACGACGTGAACACGCGCGAGCGGTCGCTCCCCGGACCGGTCGCCGACCCGGAACTCGTCCGGGCGGTGGCGCTCGACCTCCTCGCGGAGTTCGAGGGTGACCCCGTGCGGAAACTCGGCGTGCGGGTGTCGAACCTCCAGTTCGGGGCGCCGGCGCAGGCGCGACTGGACGGGTGGGACGGCGGAGACGGGGCGGCAGACGCCGACGAGGGGACGCCGACGGATCGCGACGGGACGCAGGGACAGTCGTCGCTGACCGATTTCGACGCGGAGTAGGACGCCCGTCTGACGCGGAACTATGGGGGGCGCGACCCTCTGATCGGCCGATGACCGAGACGGAAACGGAAACCATCACGGTCGCGGACGTGAGCGACGGGCCGGGCGGCGACGCCGATGCCGATCCCGGGACATCGGTGTCACTCCCGGTCGTGGAACTGCTCACCGGCCGGGGATTCGTCACGGGGAAGTCGGGGTCGGGCAAGTCCAACACGGCATCGGTGCTGGTAGAGAACCTGTTGGCGAACAACTTCCCGGTGCTCGTCGTCGACACGGACGGGGAGTACTACGGCCTGAAAGAGGAGTTCGAACTCCTGCATGCGGGCGCGGACGACGAGTGTGATATCCAGGTCAGCCCGGAACACGCCGAGAAACTCGCCAGCCTCGCCCTGGAGGGGAACGTGCCGATCATCCTCGACGTGTCGGGGTACCTCGACGACGACGAAGCGAAGGAGCTCCTGCTATCGGTTTCTCGACACTTGTTCGCCAAGGAGAAGAAGCTGAAAAAGCCCTTCCTGATGCTCGTCGAGGAGGTACACGAGTATATCCCCGAAGGCGGCGGCCTCGACGAGACGGGGAAGATGCTCATCAAAATCGGCAAGCGTGGGCGGAAACACGGCCTCGGCATCGCCGGCATCAGTCAGCGTCCCGCCGACGTGAAGAAGGACTTCATCACACAGTGTGACTGGCTAGTGTGGCATCGGCTCACGTGGAACAACGACACGAACGTGGTGAGTCGGATCATCGACGCCGAACACGCGAGCGCCGTCGAAGACCTCTCGGACGGCGAGGCGTTCCTGATGACCGACTGGAGCGAGTCGGTGCGCCGGGTACAGTTCCACCGCAAGCGCACCTTCGACGCGGGGGCGACGCCCGGTCTCGACGACTTCGAGCGTCCGGAACTCAAGTCGGTTAGCGACGATCTGGTCTCCGACCTCCGAGAGATCAGTGACGAACAGGAGCGTCGCGAGAGCGAACTCGCCGACCTGCGCCAGGAACTCGATAAAAAGGAACAGCGCATCCGCGAACTCGAAGAGAAACTGGCGGAGGCGCGTGACCTCTCGCGGATGGCCGACCGGTTCGCACAGGCGATGCTCCAGAAGGCCGAGGCGCCGTATCGCGGCGGCACGGGCCGGAACCGCATCCGCGAGGGGGCGCTCCCGGCCGATCAGGCCGAACTCCACGACTACGAACCGGACGGCCCGGACGCCGACCCCGATAACGAACGCCCCGAAATCGAACCGAACGACTGGCCGACGCCCGGCGTGGTGACCGACACCACGACCGACACCGACACCACGACCGACGCACAGACGGACGTGACCTTCGACGGCGAGGATGGAATGACGACCGAGTCGACGGACACGGAAGCGGACACCGACGACCGACTCACGGCGGAACCCGGAACCCGCGAGGCCGTCGTGGCCGACCTGCGGGCGACCATCACGGATCTGCCCGACATCTCCCAGCGTATGCTCGCCCACTACCGGACGGAACGCGAGGCCGATCCGGTCGACGCTCACGTCGCCGCCGGGGGAACGCCCGATCAGCCGATCGCGTACGGACGGAACCGACCGCTTCGAACCGCCGGCTTCATCGAACACGTCGAGGGCGACCGCTATCGGTACGCGCTCCCCGACCGGGTCGCGGAGGCGTTCGACGGCCGGCTCGACGGCGACGCCCTCGACGAGGTCGTTCGAGCGGTCGAACGGGCGTTCGTCGACGAGTCCACCCTGACGGCCGAGGCGACCGACATCCGCGCCGCCGACGAACGCGACGAGGTCGAAGTCGTAGACGACGAGACGGTGACCGGCGACGACGGCTTCGTCGACGAGGACGCCGTCCTCATGGAGGGCAGTAGCGATATGCCCGCCACGGCCGACGACGCCACGCGACAGCAGATGGCGTCGGGCACGGACGAGACCGACGATCCGGTCTCGCGCACCGACGCGGAAATCCTCTAACCCCGAGATAGAGCAGCTCTACACGCCCGAGACGAGAGTTTCCAGTGCCGCCCGCGGATCGTCGGCCTTCGCAACCCCGCTCGCAAGCAAGACTCCTTCGGCACCGAGACGTTCGGCGGCGGCCACGTCGTCGCCGGTGGAGACGCCGGCACCGCAGTAGACCGCCACGTCGGGGGCGACGGCGTCCGCGGCGGCGACGGCGCCCTCGACGATGTCGGGGTCGGCCGTGGCCACGGACACGTCGCCGCCGATGAGTTCCGGGGGTTCGACCGCGACGGCGTCGGGGTCGAGCGCCGCGGCCGCCGCGACCTGTTCGGGGTCGTTGGCACAGACGACGGTCTCCAGACCGGCGCGTTCGGCGGCGTCGAGGGCGTCGTCGATGTCGGCGAGTTTCTGGCGATGCTCGGAGTGGTTGAGGAGTGTCCCGACGGCGCCGGCGTCGGCCACCGCCTCGGCGAGCGTGTGGCCGGTGTGGCTGCCGTGGGCGACCGGTGCGACGTGTTGAGCCCAGGTTTCGACGCCCGTCGCGGCGACGCGGTCGAGGTGGGCGGCCTGCGGGGCGACGGCGATACGGACGCCGCTTGCCTCGGCCACCGCGTGGGCCGCCTCGGCCACTGCGACCGGATCACACGGGTACGCCTTCAGGTTGACGAGGACGAACATACGGGTGGAGGGTGGCCTGCGGGCAAAAAACGTGGCTATCCGTCGTCGGCGATGGCCTCGGCGACGGCCTCGACGGTTTCGACGGCCACGTCGTACTCCTCGGCGAGCGATTCCGCCGCCGCGGCGGAGAGGGCGGGGCGCTTCCCGCAGTCGTCGTGGTCGTGGTGGTGGACGGGGTCGAGGTGGGTATCGCTCACCTCCAGATTCACCGCATCCCAGCGGGCGTAGTGGCCCATGGCGTCGAAATAGGCTTTGGTGGCGCGGCGTTCGTCGCGGTCGAACTCCGCGGTCAAGAGCGTCTCCTCGCCGACGACGGGGCCGGCCTTCACGACGCCCGCCGGGTTGACGAGCATGCTGCCACCCACACCGACCCCGAACCCGAGTTCGTCCTCCTCGAACCCCTCGGGAAGCCCGTCACTCATGTAGGCGGAACAGGAGACGACGAACGACTGGGTTTCGAAGGCGTACTCCCGGACGGCGGGGTAGATGTCGCAGGTGTCGCGGGCCGCCGCGGAGTCGGCGCGTGTCTTGTCGCCGGGGTGGCCGTTCTGTTCCCAGAACCCCGGCCAGACGGCGGCGTGAATCTCCTCGCCTTGGGCACACAGCGCCGCCTTCGAGAGCGTCATGTGGTTCTCGTAGCAGACGAGGCCGCCGATCCGCCCTACGTCGGTGTCGTGGACGGCGAGGCTGTCGGGGTCGCCACGCCCCCAGATGGCGCGCTCGTCGTGTGTAGGCATGAGTTTTCGGTGGCGGCGTACCAGGTCGCCGGAGCGGTCGAAAAAGAACAGGGAGTTGTAGAGCGTCTCGCTCCCGCGGCGGTCGTCCACCTCGTTGGTGCCGAGGACGAGGTGGAGGTCGGCGTCGTCGACGGCCTCCCCGATGGTGGCGACGGCGTCGCCGTCGACGTGGAGGCTGTTGGCGCCGAGGTCGACCATCAGATCGGTCCACCGGGCGATGGAGGTGCTCCGCCGCCAGTAGGGGTAGCCGGGGAAATACGTCTCCGGGAAGACGAGTACGTCGACGCCGCGGTCGCCGGCGCGTTCGATCCACCGGCAGGTCTTGGCGAGTGTCGCCTCGGCGTCGTGGTAGACGGGTTCGATCTGTGCGGCGCCGAGCGTGAACGACTCGGCCACGTCACGGTCGCGGGACATGCCCGGTGTGTTACCGGGCGGGGCGTAAAATCACCTAGTCCTTGCGCTTGACCACGTCACCGAGCGTGGTCGTCGTCGACGAGCCACCGGACCACTCGGCGTCCTCGTCGCCCGCGCCCTCGGAAAGCGAAATGTCGAGTTCGCGTTCGAGTTCGCGCTGTACCTCGTCGCTCGGAAGCACGTCACCGCGTTCCAGTTTGCGGATGAGGCTCGCTTTCTCGTTCAGTTCGTTCGCGAGGTCTTCCTGACTGAGGCCGCGCTTCTCGCGGGCCGTTCGGATGCGGTCGTCGTAGTCGGTGGCCAGTTCCTCCATGTCGTCGAACATATCGCGCGGCCGCGATCCGCCACTGGTCGACGTCGATCCGCCCGAAGAGGAAGACGAGGACGACGAAGACGACGAAGACGACGAGGACGACGAGGTGGAGTATTTCGTCGAGGACGAACTGCTCGACTCGGTTCGCACCTCGGTTCCGAAGTCCGAACACTCGTCACAGAGTTGCAGTTCGGCCCCTTCGACTTTCGTCGTCGTAAGCGACGAACTCTCCGCACCGCACATTTCACACTGGGGCATACCTACCAGTAGCGGGCGCCCGGGGATAAAAGGTGCGCCCGGCCAGTCACGGGAGGTCGCGCCACGCGCCCCAGAACCGCTGGAACGCCGTCAGATGCCCAACGAACGCGAAGAAGACGAGGAGCCAGCCGACGACCGAGAGCGGGCCGACGGCGCCGGGGACGACGGCCGCGACGACGGCCGCGATACCGACGAGCGCGAGTCGATCCGCGCGGCCGACGAGGCCGCCGTACTCGCGCCCGAGGCCGACCGCCTGGATCTGCGTGCCGAGGTAGGAGGTCATCAGGACGCCGGTGACCGCGAGGAGGCCCAGGTCGTACCGGCCGACGCCGGCCGCCAACCCCACCACGAGGACGATGTCGGCGTAGCGGTCGAGAACGTGGTCGAGCAGGTCGCCAGCCCGGGAGTCGACGTTCTGCGTGCGGGCGAGAGCGCCGTCCAGCAGATCCAGCCAGCCGTTGGCGAGGACACAGAGCGCGCCGAGGAAGTAGCCGAGCGGCGTGGCGAGATAGAAGCCCCCGGCGGCCGCGATGGCGAAGCCGAAGGCGATGACACTGACGCCGTCGGGCGTGAGACCGATCCGGTCGGCGGCGACGACCATCGGATCGAGGGCGAGGTCGGCGACGGGACGGAGACGGTCGAGCGTCATAGGTAGTCCGTGAAGTCCACATCGCCGGCGCTCGGGTCGCGGTCGCCCGCGATCACCGCCTCGATGTCGTCGGCCACCGCGTGGGGCGTCCGGTCGGTAGTGTCGATTTCGTAGGCGTGCTCGACGCCATGGCGCTCCACCGCTTCGGAGAGAATCACGTCGAGCGCCTCGCTCTCGGCGTTCTCGGTCGCCTTCGCCTCGCTCGCACCCCGGTCGCGGAGACGGTCTTCGAGCACGTCCGGCCGGCACCGGAGGACGACCACCCGGTCGGCGTCGAGGTGGTGAGACAGGTGGGACTCGGCGACGCCCGACCAGTCGCCGAGCGCCTCCCGCACGGCGTCGAGGTCGGCCACCAGCGAGTCGCCACGGTCGGTGTCGCGCTCGCTCCACAGCCCTGCCTCGCGGATCAGGTCGTTGAGGTGGATCACGGGCGCGTCGAGCAGCGTCGTCGCCGTCGTCTTGCCGGTGCCGGGCGTCCCGGTGACGGCGATGCGGTAGTCCACCTCGGCGTCAGTGTCGCTCATGCTCGCACCTCCGCGAGGACGGCGTTGATCGTCTCGACGGCCCGGCGGGTGCTCTCGCGGGTGCCACAGGACACCCGAATACAGGCCGGCAGGCCGAAGCTACTGCAGTCGCGGACGATGACCCCCTCTCGCTGGGTGGCGTCGGCGACGGCGGCGGCATCGCCCACCTCCGCGAGGACGAAGTTGCCGCCGCTCTCCCAGGTGGGCGCGTCCAGATGCTCCTGGAGGTAGGCCCGCGCCCAGCGAGCCGTCTCGACGGTTCGGTCGAGGTGGTCGTCGTCGTCGAGGGCGGCGAGGGCGGCCCGGCAGCCGACCTCGCTGGCGGCGAAGGGCGTGTTGACGCGGGCGTAGGCGTCGGCCCACGTCTCGGGGACGACGCCGTAGCCGACGCGGAGGCCGGCGAGGCCGTACGCCTTCGAGAACGTTCGCGTGACCGCGAGGTTGTCGTAGTCGTCGAGGAGGTCAATGGTCGACGGTGCCGTGGTGTACTCGGCGTACGCCTCGTCGACGACGACGAGAGTGTGGTCGGCGACCGACTCGGCCAGGTCGACGATGGCCTCGCGGGAGAACTCGGCGCCGGTCGGGTTGTGGGGCGTCGTGAGGTAGACGATCCGCTCGCCGTCGTAGGCGTCGAGGACGGTGGCGGGCGTCTGGGCGAAGTCGTCGGCCTTTTCGAGCGGGTAGGTCGCCACCTCGCCGTGGTGGTAGCGGGCGCTCATCCGGTAGTACGAGAAGCCGGGCTCGGGGGCGAGGACGCGGTCGCCGGGGTCGAGGAAGGCCCGGGAGAGATAATCGAGGGCGCCGTCGGCGCCGGGCGTCACCCACACCTGTTCGGGCGTGACGTCCCAGTGGGCGGCCAGTTTCTCGGCCAGATCGGTGTGCGAGGCTTTCGGGTAGACGCCGACGTTGGGCGCCGTCTCACGGATCGCCTCTATCGCCGCCGGACTCGGGCCGTGCGGGTTCTCGTTCGAGGAGAGTTTCGTGAGGTCGTCGGGGTCGAGCCCCAGTTCGCGGGCGACCTCCTCGGCGCCGCGGCCGGGAACGTACGGCGAGAGGTCGGAGAGATCCCGTGGTTGCATGGTCGGAGGATGCGGGCGCCGACGCTTAAGCGTGATTGATGCGGGTCGGGCGTCGCCGACCGCCTCGGCGTCCCCGCGAGCCGGTTGCAGCGTTCCGGTGTCGCAGTCGTGACCGAAGCGGAGACGAGGAAAAAAAGCCGGCAGGGCGTCTCGGATGTCAGATCGTGTAGGTGGTGTCGTAGGAACTCCCGCCGCCGCGGTTGACCAGGTTGCCGCCGTCGTTGTCGGCGTCCGGTGCGACGAGTTCGGGCACGCCGTCGCCGTCGGCGTCGTTCACCCAGGTGTTGTTCCGGAGCGTGAGCGGATCGGCACTGAGGTTGTCGACGGGATGGTGGAACTCGTTGTCGTACACCTCGTGGTCGCTCCCGAGGCTGTTTGACCCGCCGACGAAGATGGCCGGCTGCCCCCAGGTGCCGACGATGTTCTGGAAGAGGTTGTTCAGGACGGTGAAGTTCCGCGGGCCGGTGCCGTTGCTGTCTTCGACCAAGCTGATACCGCGGGGCTTCTCGGTTCCGTTGACTCCCGAGACGCTGACCTCGTCGGCACTGTCCGGGCTTTCGCTACTGCCGCCAGCAGCGCCGATATTGGTGAAGTCGTTGTGCGTAATACTGGCGTTGAGGACGTTCCCGTTCATCGCCACGCCCTTCGCTTTGGAGTCGTTGTCGCTGTCGCTGGAATCGGTTCCGCCGGTGGTTTTGATGTCGTTGAAGACGTTGTTCTCGATGATCGGATCGGTGACCTCGGCCGGCGTCGTCGCGGGCCCTTGAGTGCCGGTGACGACAATGCCGGTCGCCCTGACGGCGCCACCCGCGTTATCGGACGTACTGAACCGGCCGATATCACAGTTTCTGACCGTGAGCCCGTCCGAGACGGCTCGTGCACGAACAGCGTACTTCTCGCTATTCGGTGAGTTGGTGCCGTCGAACGAAATATCGAATCCGTCGATGGTAATCCCGGAAACGCCGTCGACTTCGATCGCCTTGTTGGTAGCTGGGGCCGACGTTCTGATCTTGGCACCCAGCGGGTTTTTCGAGGCGAGTGTCAGATTCGCCTTGTCGACGGTGACCCCCTCGTTGTACGTCCCGTTCCGGACGAGTATCACGCCGCCGTCGGGAACGTCGGTGACCGCCTCCTGGATCGACGACACGTTAGCGCCGCTCCCGCTCCCGACGACGATGTCGGCGAACGTCTCCCGTTGCTGGTTCAGCAGGATCGTGATGTCGCCGATTGCGTCGAGATTTTGGACATCGTTTCCAGCCGCCCCCGGCAGCGACCAGTCGATGGTGAGCGGTTTCGTCGCGCCGCCGCCGAGCGGAATGTCGGCATTAGACCACTCGCCCTCCCCGTCGAAGACGGAGTCGAACGTCCCCCGTCGGACGACGTTGCCGCCGACCGACACGGTAACTTCGAGGACTTCGGTCAGATGGTTCCGGCTGTCGGGCGTGCCGAATTCCAAGCTGACGTACCCGTCTATCGTTCCGACGTTGTTGAGATTGAGCGACTGACTGCCGCTCTGTCCCGGACCGACGGGGCCGACGTTGACCGTCGTCGTCGGGGCGTTGTCGCCGTTGGTTCGGAGATCGATACTCCCCGATTGAATCGTGTTGTCCTGAGTCTGTACTTCGTCGCTGAAGTACGCCGTCGTGCCAGCGCCTGCCGATGCGCCGATAGCGCCGATGACCGCGATACCTCCGAGCGCGCGTCTTCGTGTGAGTTCGAATTTGTTGTCGTCTGACATCGTGTTGCATCGATATTGGTCGAGTTGTTCGGTGTCGACTCGCCCCCCGTTTCAGCACATCCGTCCCCGTATCGAATAATACGATCCGCGACTCGCTACACGATATTAGCTAATTCCACATTATAGGAATCTAACACTTGATTATACGGGTGAACGCCGACTGAGAGTGATCCGATTCACAGCCACGCGTCGAGGCGGTCGGCCAGGCGACAGCTCAGCGCGGCGATGGTGAGCGTCGGGTTCATCGCGCCGCCGGTGGGGAAGACGCTACTGCCCGCGATCCAGAGGTTGTCGTGGTCGTGGGCGCGGCAGTCGGCGTCGACGACGCTCTCGGCGGGATCGGTACCCATGCGTGTCGTCCCCATGTGGTGGAAGGCCGGCCCCGTCTCGTCCGGGCCGACGACCCAGTCGATGTCGGCGTCGAGTTCCGTCAGGATCGCCCGCTGAATCTCGTTGGCACGTTCGATGGCCGCGCGCGTCTCGGAACCGACCGACCACCGAACGTCGGGGACGGGGTTGCCGTGGTCGTCGGTGGTAGCGGGGTCGAGCGTGATGCGGTTCTCGGCGCGAGGGAACTGCTCGACGAGGCCGCCGACTGCGAGATGTGTCCCGTACGACGCCCGGAGGTCGGAGAGGAGGGCGTCGCCCCAGTCGTCGGCGTTGAGCGCCTCGGTCACCGGCGACGGGCCGGCGTAGTTCAGGAACTCCAGTTTGACCGCCGGGAGGGGGTCGGTGTCGTCGTAGAGGGCGTGGCACTCGCTGGTGTTGAAGCCGACGTGGTTCTGTCGCGTTGGGCGGTCGATCCGACCGCCGACGCCGGCGAAGCAGTGATCCATGAAGTACCGCCCCACGAGGCCCGAGGAGTTGGCGAGACCATCGGGGTGGGCGTCGGAGGAAGAAAGCAGGAGGAGGCGGACGTTCTCGACGCCGCCGCAGGCGAGGACGACGGCGCGGGCGTCCTGTCGGTGTTCGGCGCCGTCGGGGGTGGCGTAGACGGCGGCCTCGATTCGCTCGCCGTCGGCACCGTGGACGAGTCGCTGGACTGGGGCGCGGTCGACGACGCGGGCGCCCGCCGCCTCCGCCCGGGCGACGTGACGTTCGGCGGTGTATTTCGCGCCGGAGGGGCAGACCGGCTTGCAGGTGCCGTAGCCGGCGCAGGCCGGCGCGCCGTCGCGGGGTTCGGAGTTGCGCGCGTTGGGCACGGAGTGCATCGGGAGACCGAGCGACTCGCAGGCCTCGGCGAAGATGGAGTCGCTGTGGGAAGGCGGGAAGGCGGGGAGCGGAAAGGGTTCCTCGCGCGGTGGCGAAAAGGGGTTGTCGGCGGCGCCGGCGACACCGAGTTCGCGTTCCGCGTCGGCGTAGTAGGGACGGAGGTCGGCGTAGTCGATGGGCCAGTCGGCGCCGACGCGGTGGCGGGAGTGGAGTTCGAAGTCGCGTTCGTGGAGGCGCATCACCATCCCCTGCCAGTGGAGC
>JBDGTP010000084.1:0-11984 GCA_042216725.1 Haloplanus sp. | reverse complement strand
ATGGCTCCTCGCCCAATCATTCTGCCAAAATCAGCTTATCTGAACAATGCCGCCCACAGGCCACCGTTCACCGAAGTTGTCATACGTGTGGTGTGCATAGTGTGCATTACGGTGAAACGGAAGACAATCACCATTCGGGAGGACCAAGACGAGTGGATTGAGAACCAACACCTCAACCTCTCGTCGTTCGTCCGAGAGCAACTGGACGAACTTATCGAGGAACGCGGCGAGTAGAGCAATGTACTACGCCTACAAATACCGTCTCAAGCCGTCCGACGCCCACCGCGAGGAGTTGGACCGCCACCGAGACATTTGTAGGCAACTCTACAACCACACGCTCTACCGTCTCAACGAGTACCAAGACGAACACGGCGAACTGCCGTCCATGACCACCCTGCGGTCGGAACTCCCCGACCTCAAGGAGTGGTGGGACGACCTCTCGGACGTGTACTCGAAGGTCCTCCAAACCGTCGTGGAACGTCTGTTCGACAACCTCAAAGGACTCTCCAAACTCAAGGAGAACGGCTACGGCGTCGGCCAACTCAAGTGGAAGCCGCCACGCGAGTTCCGTAGTTTCACCTACAGCCAGTCTGGCTTCAAGTTCGACAAGAAGGGCGGTCAGACTGTCTTGTCACTCTCGAAACTCGCGGATATACCGATTCGGCTCCACCGCGCCATCCCCGACGACGCGACACTCAAGCAAGTTACGGTCAAGAAGGACCCGACAGGCGAGTGGTTCGCCACATTCGGTGTCGAAATGAACCGTGACCCACTCGAACTACCCGAGAATCCTGAGAAGTGCGTCGGAATCGACGTGGGGATTCGCAAGTACGCTCACGACACAGACGGAACCGCCGTCGAATCCCTCGATCTCTCCGACGAACGTGAACGCTTGGAGCGCGAGCAACGGAAGCTCTCGCGGAAGAAACACGGGTCAAACAACTACGAGACGCAACAGCGGCGCGTCGCAGAGTGTCATGCCGATCTCCGACGAAAACGCCGCGACTTCTTGCACAAGCTCTCGAACTACTACGCTCGGGAGTACGACCTCGTGGCGGTCGAAGATCTGAACGTGAAGGGGATGATGGAGTCGCCGTCGAACAGCCGCAACACGGCGTCGGCGGCGTGGCGAACGTTCCTCTCATTGCTCGAATACAAGTGCGACCGCGAAGGGACGCACTTTGTGGCGGTCAACCCGAAAGGGACGACCACGGAGTGCGCGTCCTGCGGCGTTTCGACGGAGAAGCCGTTGTGGGTGCGCGAACACTCCTGTCCTGCCTGCGGGTTCGAGGCGGACAGGGACGCGAACGCGGCGTGGAACATTCTTTCTCGCGGTCTCGACGACGTAGGAGTGGGACACTCCGAAGCAACGTCACCAGAAATCTTTGATTTCTGGTTGGCGAACGAATCGCAGAGCGATTCGTCAACGCCTGTGGAGACTGCGCTCCCTGCGGGAACTACCCCGGTTCCTGCAAAGCGCGTCTTGGAAGCAGGAAGCCCCTGCCTCAACGAACGAGCGGTTACGCCGCGAGTGAGTAGGCAGGGGTAGTTCACTTCGAAACGGAGTCTAACGACGGTGATCCCCCCCGAGGGATACCACGCTCTATCTAACAGCTGTTTCACCATATCTCTGCTCGAACGAAGCCTCGGAGACGCTATTGTAGTTCTTCGACGAAGGCAGCCACCGCCTGGTCAACAAGATCGCTATCAAGACAGCCTTGCCAGAAGTCGATATCCTCGTGGTCAATCGACTGGACGGCCCATGGAACGATCCGACTTTCATCTGGTGTCCCCCCACGAACCCAGCTCGATTCTGGAATCTCGATCAGGCTGTCCATCCACGATTTCGACGTCAACGTGAGCGCGATATACTGGTCGCCGTGGAACGGACGGCCTGCATGATTCGAGAGAATGAGCCAGGGCCGAGCGTCTTCCTCTCCTTTGAACGGATCATCCCCGTAGACGACGTCGCCACGCTCGAAGATTGGTGTCTCTTCGTCGGTCACTGTTCGTCCTCAACGCTCGGGTGTGACTCGCTAGGCGCGTATTTGCGCCAGGATTCCGTGTCCTCTGTGCCAAGCTGCTCGTTGAACAGGGCAGTCGCCCGCTCGTACCCGCTGTATCCTTCGAGTCGTTCGGTGTCGTCGGTGATCGCCCAGTACGTTGCCTTGTGTTCGACGAGATCACGATCCTTCAATCGCGAGAGAGCAGTGCTGACCGCGCCCTCGTCGGTGCCAATCTGAGAGGCGATTTCGCGGGCCTTGAACGCCCGATTCTCATTGGCGGCGAGAAATCCAAGGACTTGATCAGGCACGGAGAGCTCTTCGAGTTCCTCCTCGCTCGTGTTCTCGAAAGTGTCTCGGTCGATGGACATCGTTGAATGGAGGTACGTCATCCGCTGTAAAGAGCGTTAGGAGTGAAAGCAACGAAAATACCGAAATCACTGTTGCCACGAAGCGAGTTGAGGACCGTATGCATCGAGACGATTAGTCTCAACTTCTGGGCGATGACGATTCCCGCGATTCGGTGTGACCGACAAACGATTAGTGCGCGGAGCGTATTCCTTCCGTCACACATGACTACCGTACCACACCGGCGGGCAGGTTCGTCGACGGAGGTGTCGCGTGTCCGAGTCTAACCTGCCGCCCGTCTACGGCGGGCGGATTCTCCACGTCCATCTCGACGACGGGGAAAGCGACATCGAGACCGTCGACCCAGCGGACGCCCGACGCTTCCTCGGGGGGAACGGCTTCGCCGCCAAGGCGGTACACGACCACGTGCCTTCGGACGCCGATCCGTTCGACCCCGAGAACGTCGTCGCCTTCGCCGTCGGGCCGATGAACGGCACGCCCTTCCAGTCCACGAGTCGGGGCGTCGTCGGCTTCGTCAGCCCGCAGACGAACGGCTTCTTCGACAGCACTTTCGGCGGCACCTTCCCGCGTGCCCAGAAGACGACGGGGTTCGAGATGGTCGTCCTCCACGGCGCGGCCGACGACCTCTCGTACGTTCACGTCGACGCCGACGGCGCGCGCGTCGAACCCGCACCCGGCCTCGCGGGACTCGACACCTACGAGACGTGCGCGGAGGTCGAATCGCTCGCCGCGGACGAGGCCGACGACGACGTCCACGTCATCGCGGCGGGGCCGGCAGGCGAGAATCTCGTCCGCTTTGCCTGCCTGCTCCACGACTCCGAGATGCGGGAGGGGGTTGCCGGCCGCGGCGGCGCCGGCGCCGTCCTCGGGTCGAAAAACGTCAAGGCAGTCGCCATCGAGGAGGGCGACTTCCGGCCCGAACCCGCCGCGGATGGCGACCTGCGGAGTCTGGTCGGCGACCGGATGGAACCGCTGATGGCCGAGACGGAGATGCTCCAGAACTACGGCACCAGCGGACTGGTCAACCCGATCAACGAGATGGGGAAACTCGGCCGACGCAACAACCGGGTCGAACAGGCGCCCGAGGAGGACGCCGAGGCGATCAGCGGCGAACGCCTCCGCGAGGAGTACGTCACCGAGGACACCACGTGTGCGAACTGCGCGGTCGCCTGCGGGAAACACGTCGCCGTCGAGAACGAGGGGATCACCGAGGCGAAGATTCCCGAGTTCGAGAGCCTCTTCGGCACCGCGACGATGACCGACACCTTCGACATCGAGCGGGTGATGACGGCCAACGATCTCTGTGACCGCCTGGGGATGGACACCATCTCCTGGGGTGTCTCCGTCGCCTTCGCCCGCGAGTGTTACGACGAGGGGCTGTTGACCGACGAGGACTCCCCACACCTCGCCTTCGGCGACGCCGACGGGCTGGTCGAACTCGCGCGCAAGACGGCCCACCGCGAGGGGTTCGGCGCCCGTCTCGCCGAGGGCTCGTTCCGCCTCGCGGCCGCTCTCGACGACGAGGCCGAACGCTATCTCCACGGCGTCAAGGGACTGGAGTTCGCGGCCCACTCCCCCCGCGGGCTGAAGGGTATGAGCATCGGCTACGCCACCGCCACCCGCGGCGGGTCGCACCACGACACTCGGCCGACGCTCCAGTACGAGGGTGAACACGCCGAGACGACCGAGGGAACCCCGGAGTTCGCCGCCCGCACCCAGCATTTCACCGCGCTCGGCGACTCGCTCACGCAGTGTCGGTTCGTGAGCGAGGCCGGGTGGGGCAAGCGCGTCACCGACCGTTACCGCGACGCGATCAACGCGGCGACGGGGTGGGAGCTCTCGACGGATGCGGTCGAACGCATCGGCGAGCGGATCTACAACCTCGAACGCCTGATCAACGTCGAACGCGGCGTCGCGCGCCGCGAGACCGACACGCTCTCACATCGCGTGATGCACGAACCCATCCCCGACGGCCCGGCGGAGGGGATGTACTGTCCGCCGGAGGAACTGTCGGCGATGCTCGACGAGTACTACGACTTCCGGGGCTGGGACGACGACGGCATCCCTACGGCCGAACGCCTCGATGCGCTCGACATGGCGGAACTGGCCGACTGACTCTCACGCCTCGGCGCCGGCCTCGCGGTAGCCGGTGACGAACCAGGCGCCCAGGGCGACGGCGGCGACGACGAACACCCAGAACGCCATCCACGCCCCGAGCGCGACGCTCCCGACGTGGACGCCGGCGACGACGCCCGCGACAGCGAGACGGCCGATCCGACGAGGAAGACGAGACGCACCAGGGCGTGCCACGGTCGGAGGTGGTCGCTGAGGACCATGACACCCTCTCGCGTGCCGACCTCAAGCGGGTGGTGACTGCTCCGACCCCGCTTCCGGCGAAGTGAGCGGGAATCAACGGTCGTATATTAGTGTCGCCACGTACAGTGGGTGAGTAATGACCGAGGTTAGCATCATCGGCTGCGGGAACCTCGGGAGCGCCCTGATTACGGGGCTCTCCCTGAGTGGCGGCCACGAGATCACGGCGTGCGACCTGGACACGAGCGCCCTCGAAGCGGTCGAACCGTACTGCCGGACGACGACGACCGACCCCAGCGAGGCGGCACAGTCGGATGTCGTGATCGTCGCGGTGAAACCGGACATCGTCGGCGAGGTGCTCGAATCGCTCGACCTCTCCCCGGAGCAGACGCTGGTCACGGTCGCCGCGGGCGTGCCCCGGGCGTTCGTCCAGGCACGCACCGACGCCACCGTGGTTCGCATCATGCCGAACCTCGCCGCCGAGACGGGGGACATGGCCGCCGCAGTCGCCTGGGACGACCCCGATCCCGACGTGCACGCCATCCTCGACGACCTCGGCGCGTTCGTCGAAATCGACGAGGAGCTGATGGACGTGGCCACCGCGCTCAACGGGAGCGGGCCGGCGTTCGTCTTCTATCTCCTGCAGGCGATGAAGCTCGCGGCGGTCGACGAGGGTATGGCAGCCGAAGACGCCGAGGTGCTGGCAGCCCAGACGTTCAAGGGTGCCGCCGAGACGGTGCTCCGCTCGGATCGGAGCGTGGACGACCTGATCGATGCGGTCTGTTCGCCCAACGGAACGACTATCGAGGGGATGGAAGTCCTCTGGGACAGCGACGTACAGGACGTAATCGGCGACGCGTTGGCCGCCGCCGCCCGACGGTCGCGAGAACTGGCCCACGAGGTAGACGATGAGTGAGGTGGTCACAGCCGAGGCCGTCGAGCGAACCCGACAACTCGCGGCCGACGCCACGCGCGTCGTCGTCAAGGCGGGCACGAACTCGCTCACCGACGAGGCGTCGAACCTCGACGACGACAAACTCGACAAACTCGTCGACGACATCGAGGATCTGCTCGACCGCGACAAGGAAGTGATCCTCGTCTCCTCGGGGGCCATCGGCGCTGGCAAGGGTCGCATCGGTTACTCCGGCGGCACCGTCGAGGAGTCACAGGCACTGTCGACCGTCGGCCAGAGCCACCTCATGCGCCGGTACACCGAGAGCTTCGAGCGCTACGACCGGACGGTGGCCCAGATCCTCCTGACCGATCACGACCTGGAGAACCCCGAGCGGTTCACCAACTTCCGGAACACCATCGAGACGTTGCTGGACTGGGGTGTCGTCCCCATCATCAACGAGAATGACGCGGTGGCGACCGAGGAGATCCGGATCGGCGACAACGACATGCTCTCGGCGTCGGTCGCCATCGGCGTCGATGTCGACCTCCTGGTCACGCTGACGGACGTTGGTGGGGTCTACACCGACAACCCGAAGGAGAACCCCGACGCGACGCGCATCGAGGCGGTCGGGCGCAACTACGGGCAGGTGGAGGAACTCATCGACGAGAGTTCGGGCGACACGTTCGGCGGCATCCGCACGAAAGTACAGGGCGCCCGCGACGTGAGCGAACACGGTTCCCCGGCCATCATCGCCGGGTCGACCGAACCGGACGTCTTGGAGAAAATCGCTACTGGCAAACCCGTGGGGACGATATTCATCCCCGTGAACGGGGAAGGAGCCATCGATGACTGAGAAATCCACCGAACGGAAGGTTGCCGAGGCACAGTCCGCGGCGCTCGACCTGGCCAAACGCTCCGACGACGAGCGGAGCGCGGCCCTGCACGCTATCGCCGACGCAATCGACGACAACCACGACCGCATCCTCGACGCCAACGCGAACGACGTCGAGGAGGCAGAGGAGTTGCTCGCGGCCGGCGAGTACACCCAGGCGCTCGTCGACCGCCTCGACCTCTCGGCGTCGAAACTCGACAGTATCGCCGAGATGGTGCGGAGCGTCGCAGAACAGGACGACCCGCTCGGCCGGACGATGGAGGCCCGCCGCCTCGACGACGGCCTCGAACTCTACAAGGTGGCCGTCCCCATCGGCGTCCTCGGGACGGTCTTCGAGTCCCGCCCCGACGCCCTCGTACAGATCGCCGCGCTCAGCCTCAAGTCGGGCAACGCCGTGATCCTGAAAGGCGGGAGCGAGGCGAGCCACTCCAACCGCGTACTCTACGAGATTATCCGCGAGGCGACGAGCGACGCCCCGGAGGGCTGGGCCCAACTCATCGAGGCTCGGGAGGACGTGAACACGCTCCTCGAGATGGACGACGCCATCGACCTCCTCATGCCCCGCGGGAGCTCCGAGTTCGTCAGCTACATTCAGGACAACACCAGCATTCCCGTCCTCGGTCACACCGAGGGCGTGTGTCACGTCTTCGTCGACCGCGCGGCCGACCTCTCGATGGCCGAGGACGTGGCCCTCGACGCGAAGGTGCAGTACCCCGCAGTCTGCAACGCCGTCGAGACGCTCCTCGTCCACGAGGACGTGGCCGCCGACTTCCTCCCCACGATGGTCGAGCGATACCGCGAGGCCGGCGTCGAACTCCGCGGTGATGCCGCCACCCGCGACGTGGTCGACGTGGACGCCGCGACGGACGAGGACTGGTCGACCGAGTACGGTGACCTCGAACTCTCGATCAAGGTCGTCGACTCGCTGTCGGCCGCCATCGACCACGTGAACGCCTACGGCTCCAAACACACGGAGTCCATCCTGACCGAGGACGCCGACCGCGCGAGTACGTTCATGCGGAGCATCGACGCTGCGAGCGTCTTTCACAACGCCTCGACGCGCTTCGCCGACGGCTACCGGTACGGTCTGGGCGCCGAAGTCGGCATCAGCACGGGCAAGATCCACGCCCGCGGTCCGGTCGGCCTCGACGGCCTCACCACCTACAAGTACCACCTCGAAGGCAGCGGCCAGGTGGTCGGCACGTACGCCGGCGACGACGCGAAACCCTTCCTCCACGAGGATTTCGACGGGGAGTGGAACCCCGGCCACCTCTCCGAGGAGTGAGGCCGCGTCTCGCACGAAACCCGTGGTATCGGGCCACATAGCCTGTCACGGGGCCGGCGAGTGTTTCGCCGAACTCCGCATTTATCCGCGTTCGGCACGTACCGATGCGTGACAGATGCCCCCGACGATCCGACTCGATAGTCCCCTGTTGATCGCTGGCGTCGCGATAACTCTCGGCAGTGTCGCCGCGGCCGCCTGGATGCTCCACCTCGGCGACGTGGTGACGGCCCTCGGCCTCTCCTTGTTCGTCGCGGCGGGCCTGTTGCTGGCGGGAATCGATCTCTCGTCCGAAACCGCGCTGCCCTGATCGGTTCCGCCGGGGGCGGCGGTCAAGACCCATTCCGCAACTGCTCGCGGGCGCGTCCGCGGACGGATCGATCCTCCACGCCGTCCCCCCGTTCCGGACAGCCGTCGCGGGCGGCGGCGACCTACCGCGCCTGTTCGTCGCCGAGGCCGACGGTCGCTCCCGTCCGTCGTGTCGACACACTGCACAGTCGGCGTGTCGCCGCCCCAGTGGGCGGCCGCTGTGCAGTTCGATCCGTGCGATGCCGACGTTCCGTCCGGCCCCCGGCCTCCGACCTCACTGTGTTCGTCCTCCCGTCCACGCATCGCCGCCAGTCGTCGGCGTGATCGATCGATGTCGATGGACCGCCCCTGGAGACGAGCGGAGTCGTGCCAGCGCCCGACGCTCCCACCAGTACGCGTCGGTGTTCGAACGGCGGCGCGGCCGCTCGACAAGCACTTAGGTCCCATCCTTTTGGTGGGGACTAGTTAGCACCCGGACATGGGTGTGACCGACGGGCGCGTGATGTCGACCGAACCGCTGGCCGAGGACGCCCACGCCGTCGAGTCGTTCGAAGACGGCGGGGTACGGTGACGATGCCGGAACTCGAATCCCGCGGGACGTTTCGCAGTCCCACCGAGATGGAGCGTGCCGTCCAGTCGGTGAACAGCCACGCACACGACGTCGACGGGCCGCGTGACCTGGACGTACTCGTCGACCGACTCGGCGACGCCGACTGCGTGCTGCTGGGGGAGGCGTCCCACGGCACTTCGGAGTTCTACCAGTGGCGCGCCCAGATCACGGCGCGGTTGCTCCGGGACTACGGATTCTCCTTCGTCGCCGTCGAGGGCGACTGGACGAGTTGCTACGAGGTCAACCGCTTCGTGAAAGGCTACCGGGATACACACGAAAACGCCCGAGAGGCGCTGAACGCGTTCGAACGGTGGCCAACGTGGATGTGGGCCAACTGGGAGATGGAGGGCTTTTTCGAGTGGCTTCGGACGCACAACGACGGCCGCCCCGACGACGAGCAGATGGGGTTCTACGGGCTGGACGTTTACAGCCTCTACGAGTCGCTCCAGGCGGTCATCGACTACCTCGACGATGTCGATCCGGAGGCGGCTGAACAGGCCCGCGAGGCGTACCGCTGTTTCGAGCCGTACGGCAAGGACGCCCAGCGGTACGCCAGGGCGATTCAGATGGTGCCCGAGTCCTGTCAGGACGAGGTGGTGGACGTACTGGAGACCCTGCGGGCGAACGCGCCGACGTACAGCGAACAAGAACCGGACGACCTCTTCAACGCCGAGCAAAACGCCCTGGTCACCCGCAATGCGGAGGCGTACTACCGGGCGATGGTCGAGGGCGACGAGGACTCGTGGAACGTCCGTGATCGCCACATGACCGCGACCTTGAACCGTCTGCTGGATCACCACGGCCCCGACGCCAAAGGCATCGTCTGGGCGCACAACACCCACGTCGGCGACGCGCGCGCGACTGACATGCCCCGTCACGGGCGCATCAACATCGGCCAACTCGTCCGGGAACAGGACACCACCGGCGACGTGACCGTCGTCGGGTTCGGCTCCCACCGCGGGAACGTCGTCGCGGGCGACTCCTGGGGCGCCCCCATGGAGACGATGAACGTGCCCGCGGCCTACGCCAACAGTTACGAGGATGTCTTCCATCGCGCCGACCCCGAGAACGCTCTGCTGTTCAGCGACGACCTGTCCGACGACGACCCGCTCTCGGAGCCTCGGGGCCACCGCGCTATCGGCGTCGTCTACCACCCGGAACACGAGTCGGGCAACTACGTTCCGACGGTGCTTCCCGACCGGTACGACGCGTTCGTCCACATCGAGGAGACGGACGCGCTCCACCCGGTCGAACTCCACCCCGAGGGCGAACGCGTTCCGGAACTGTACCCCTACGGGCTCTGAGCCTCGTCGGTCGAGACCCCCGCCGGCGCCGGTTACCGGTCGTTTTCCCGGTCTCCGTTCTCGCGCCCCGCAGATGAGCCATCCAACAGGTCGTCGAGATGCCCATCGAAGGGATCAGCCTCGGCGAACTCGTCGTTCCGGCGGAGGCGAGCGGGATCGCTCTGTTCGCACACGGGAACGGGAGCAGTCGACACAGCCCGCGGAACAACGCGGTGGCCGGGACGCTCCGCGAGGGGGCCTCGCCACCGTCCTGTTCGACCGCCACCCACCTGGTTCGTCGCGGCCGGTTCGACATTTCGCCCCTCACCAACCGACTCGTCCGTGCGACACAGTGGTCGCCGACCGTCCCGAGACGGACGGCCTCCCAATCGGCTACTTCGGCGCGAGTACGGGCGCCGCCAGTGAGGACGTGGTCTCCCGTGGCGGCCGGGTCGACATGGCTGGCGACCCGGCGACGGCGGTGGACGTGCCCTGTCTGTTCACCGTCGGCAGCGAGGACGACCCGTTCGGCGCCGCGTTCGCCCCTTGGCGGAGGCAGGCCCGGACGGTGGCGCCCGCACGCCGTCGAGGACGGACTTGCCCGCAACGTCGGGTGCCGGCCGGTCGCCGCGGTCGTTCGTGATCTACTCGCGGGCGGTTTCGGCCGCCCGCTCCCGGTTCGCTTCGAGATAGTCGTCGATCCCCGCGCTTCCGTCGCTGGCGGCGCCGATGGCGAACTCCGGATTGCTGGGCAGCCCCTCTTCTTGGCCGCGACGGCGCCGAGCGCGGCGTCCGGACGGTCGGCGACGGGACGGGCCACCGGGAGTGTGCCCCCGGGATGCCGAGGACGAAGTCGGCGTCGACACCGCGTTCCGCGACTGCCCGCGTCGGTACGATTCTGGAACAGCGCTGGGGTGCCGTCTCTCGGCTGGAAAAACGTCGACCCGTATCCGACGCCCCTCCGTTTGCTATCGCGACACGGAGTTTATCACGGTGGGGGGTTGCACGGACAGCGCGGATTTATCCACCTCGGTCACCGAGGGGGGAGTATGAGTGGACTCTCGCTGGACGCCACGCAGTTGGATCGTTACTCCCGACATATCATCATGGACGAAGTCGGGCCAGAGGGGCAGAAGCAACTGCTCGATTCGAGTGCGCTCGTCGTCGGCGCGGGGGGACTGGGCGCGCCGGTCATCCAGTATCTCGCGGCCGCGGGCGTTGGGCGTCTCGGCGTCGTCGACGACGACGTGGTCGAGCGGTCGAATCTGCAACGGCAGGTGATCCACGCCGACGCCGACGTGGGCCGACCGAAAGTCGAGAGTGCGAGGGAGTTCGTCTCCGAACTCAACCCCGACGTGGACGTGGACACGTACGAGACGCGTCTCGACCGAGACAACGCCGACATCCTCGAGGCGTACGACCTGGTGGTCGACGCCTCGGACAACTTCCCGACGCGCTATCTGGTCAACGACACCTGCCGTCTCGCCGGCATCCCAGTCGCTCACGGCGCCATCTACAAGTTCGAGGGGCAGGTCACGACGCTCGTCCCCGACGGCCCCTGCTACCGGTGTCTGTTCCGTGAGGCGCCCGAACCGGGGACGGTGCCCGACTGCGCGACGACGGGCGTCCTCGGCGTCCTTCCGGGCACTGTCGGCTGTATCCAGGCGACCGAAGCCGTGAAACTCCTGTTGGAGAAGGGTGAGCCACTGACAGGCCGGATGCTCTTCTACGACGCGATGGATATGAGCTTCGAGACGGTGCCGTACGCCAAAGACCCGGGCTGTCCGGTGTGTGGCGACGATCCCATCGACTCCATCGACGACATCGAGTACATCGACGGCTGTGCCATCGAAGCCGACTGATCGGCGTTCCCGGGAACGAAATCCTTTAGCGCCCGCGAGATGGAGTTATAGTCGCGGGACCGTGGGTTAGCCTGGTATACTTCGGGCCTTGGGTGCCCGTGACCCCGGTTCGAATCCGGGCGGTCCCATCCCACTGTTTCCTCGGTCGCTTCCTCGCAAACACGCG
>JBDGTP010000063.1:0-12489 GCA_042216725.1 Haloplanus sp. | reverse complement strand
TCGAAGTCCAGCGGCTGATCCGGTTCATGCCGAAACCCGTCGTCGCCGTCGTCCCGGGGTGGGCCGTCGGCGGCGGCCACTCCCTGCATGTGATCTGTGATCTCACTATCGCGAGCGCGAACCACGCGAAGTTCCTCCAGACCGACCCCGACGTGGCCTCCTTCGACGGCGGGTTCGGCTCCGCCTACCTCGCCCGACAGATCGGACAGAAGAAGGCCCGCGAGGTGTTCTTCCTCGGGAAGACGTACGACGCCGACGAGGCCGCCGAGATGGGAATGGTCAACGAGGTGGTACCCCACGAGGAACTGGAGGAGGTGGCCCTGGAGTGGGCGGAGACGATGACCGGCAAGAGTCCCACTGCGATGCGAATGCTGAAGTACGCGTTCAACCTCGTTGACGACGGCCTGGTCGGCCAGCAGGTGTTCGCGGGTGAGGCGACCCGACTCGCCTACATGACCGACGAAGCCCAGGAGGGTCGCGACGCCTTCCTCGAGGGCCGAAGTCCGGATTTCTCGGACGTGCCCTGGCACTACTGATGGGCGGTCGACGGGACACACCGGGGGACGAAAGGGAGGGAGTATATGTGCGAAGCCCGAAAGTCACTCTACGTGGTGATCGATGAACCCGAATCGCGTTGACTTTCTGGTCGACCTGGCGTACGGCGTGATAATTCTCCTCGCTGCGGGGTTGATCCTCGACGTCGGAACCAGCGTCGGCATCGCGTTCGGTATCGGCGCGCTCGTTTCGTACGTCGTTCACGTCGTGTGGAAAATGGCGCGATTCGACCCCGAGTGGATGAGCCAGGAGGTTACCGAGAAAGTCGAGGAGACGCTCACGGGAGAGGTGGCCGAGGAGGTCACCAAGAACGTCGAGGAGACGGTCACCGAGGAGGTGGCCGAAAACGTCGAGGAGGCAGTCACCGAAGAAGTGACTGAAGAGGTCACCGAAAACGTGGAACGCACGATCACCGAGGAGATGACCGACATCATCGAGCAACTGGAACAGGTGAACGAACGCGTCGACAGACGCCCACGGGCGGATCAGATCGACGCGGTAGCGGCAGTCGAGGAACCCGAAGAGGAAGACGAGCCATGACGTGTGAGCGACTCGGACGACGAGACTCATGATCGGGGCACTGTTGTTAGTCGGATTCGGTGTATCGCTGTTCGTCGGATTCAACATCGGCGGGTCGAACACGGGGCCGGCGTTCGGGCCGGCGGTCGGCGCTGGCGTCGTCTCGAAGCTGCTCGCGGGCGCGCTCATGTCCGTCTTCTTTTTCGTCGGCGCCTGGACCATCGGCCGGCGGGTCGTGAACACGCTGGGTCGGGAACTCGTCCACGACCCCAGCGTATTCACCATCGAAACCAGCATCGTCGTCCTGTTTTTCATCGGCGGCGCGCTGTTCGTCGGCAACTACGCCGGCGTCCCCGCGTCCACGTCGATGACGGCCGTCGGTGCCATCGCCGGCCTGGGCGTCGCCGCGGGCGAACTCAACTGGGCAGTCATGGGCGAAATCGCCGTCTGGTGGATCGTCGCACCGCTCGTCGGCTTCTGGGTGTCCGGCGTCGTCGGCCGGTACTTCTACCCGACGATCAACCGCTGGGTCGCCGTCGAGAGTAGCGACGGAGCGTTGCTGACTGTCGACCACTCGGGCGCGATCCCGCGCCCGCGACCGGGGCCGAACACCACCCGGCGCGAACTCGTCGGCACGGTCGTCGTCATCAGCATCGGCTGTCTGATGGCCTTCTCGTCGGGCACGTCGAACATCGCCAACGCCATCGCGCCGCTGTACGGCGCCGGTGTCGACCTCAACCTCCTGATCCTGCTCGGGTGTGCCGCCGTGGCGGTCGGCGCACTCACCATCGCCCGCCGCACGCTCGACACCCTCGGCAACGACATCACCGACCTCCCGCTGACGGCGGCAATCGTCGTCGCGGTCATCTCCTCGGCCATCGTCATCGGCCTCTCGGCCATCGGCATCCCCGCCTCCTTCGTCATCATCGCGACGATGTCCATCATCGGCCTTGGCTGGGGGCGGGCCACCCGGTCGATCACCGTCTCCGAAGGGGTGCGCGGCGAGGCGAAACCGAACGTCTCGGTCGGCGCGCTCACCGCCGACGAACCCGGCGAGGAAGCGCCGGATATCGGCGAAGAAGACCCCGAAGACACGCCCAGCGCCGCCGAACTGTTCAATCCCGAGACGACGGGTCGGGTCGTGCTGATGCAGAACGTGGTGCCCATCCTTTCGACGGTCGGCGCGTACGCCGCTTTCCGCCTCCTGTTCGCCGCGGGGTGGTGAGGGGGCGCCGCCGAAGCGGCAGTCTTTACGCACTGGCGACCCGACGCGTCGACGATGAGCGCACAGGAGATCAGCCGACGCCGGGCGTGGATGCTGGCCGCCCGTCCACAGACGCTGCCGGCGGCGGCGGCACCAGTCGTCGTCGGCACCGGTCTCGCCGTCGGCGAGGGGGTCGTTCACCCGCCCGCCGCACTCGCGGCGCTGATCGGCGCCGCCCTCATACAGATCGGCACCAACTTCGCCAACGACTACTACGACGCCGTCAAGGGCGCCGACACGGACGATCGCGAGGGATTCACGCGCGTCACCCAGTCCGGACTCATCCCGGCCGAAGCCGTCAAGCGCGCTACCTACCTCACGTTCGCGGCGTCGATTCTCGTGGGCACGACGCTGGTGTACGTCGGCGGCCTGCCCATCCTGATCGTCGGCCTGCTGTCGGTCGCGGCCGGCCTCGCGTACACCGGTGGCCCCTACCCCCTCGGCTATCACGGCCTCGGCGACCTCTTCGTGTTCGTCTTTTTCGGCGTCGTCGCCGTCACCGGCACCTACTACGTCCAGGCGGCCGCCGTTCTCGCCGCGCCGTTCCCGCTCACCATCCCACCGGGGACGCTCCCGCCCGTCGCCGTCGTCGCCAGCCTCCCCGTCGCCGCGCTGTCGACGAACATCCTCGTCGTGAACAACGTCCGTGACATGGAGACGGACGCCGAGGCGGGCAAGCGCACCCTGGCCGTCCGTCTGGGCTACCGTGGGAGCCGTCTCCAGTACGTCACCCTCCTCGCCCTCGCGTACCTCGTGCCCGTGGCCCTGTGGCTGGTCGGGTCCGCCACGCCCGCCGTCTTGCTCCCGTTGCTGACGCTCCCGCTGGCCGTCACCGTGGCGCGAACCGTCTGCACCCGTACCTCGGGCGAGGCGCTCAACCCCGCGCTCGAAACGACGGGAAAACTGCTCGCGGCCTTCGCCGCCCTGTTCGCCGCCGGTCTCGCGGTGGGCGTGTGATGGATCGGCGCTCGTTCTCGCTCGGTCTCTCCCATCCCCTCGCGACCGCTCGCGGCCGCATCGAGCGTCGCGAGGGCATCCTCGTCGGTATCGACGCCCGCGGCGCCCGGGGCGTCGGCGAGGCGACGCCACTTCCGGGGTGGACGGAGTCGCTCGCCGACTGCCGGGCGGCACTCGACGCCGTCGCCGAGGTGGGCGACGCCGCGCTCTCTCCGGCAGTCGACGCCGCGGCGCCGACCGATCCGCTTGCCGACCTGCCGTCGGCCGTCACCGATCCGGTGACCGACGCGCCCGCGGCCCGCCACGCCGTGGAGTGTGCCGTCCTCGACGCCCGCGGGCGCCGTCGGGGACGTCCGCTCGCTCGCGTCCTCGCCGACGATCCGGTCGGAACCGTCCCGGTGAACGCGACGGTCGGTGACGCGGGTGTGGAGCGGACGGCCGCCGCGGCGCGCGAGGCGGTCGACGCGGGCTTCGACTGCCTCAAGGTGAAAGTCGGCGTCGGCGACCTCTCGCGTGACGTGGCTCGTCTTCGAGCGGTTCGAGAGACGGTCGGCCCGGACGTGGGTCTCCGCGCCGACGCCAACGCCGCCTGGACCCCCGAGACGGCGCGCGAGGCGGTCGACGCCTTCGCGGCGCTCGATCTGTCCTCCCTCGAACAGCCACTCGCCGCCGCGAACCTCTCCGGTCACGCCGCGCTCCGGGGCCACGGCGTGGATATCGCGCTCGACGAGACGCTGTCGGCGGTGTCGCTCCGGACGGCACTGGACGCCGACGCCGCCGACATCCTCGTGTTGAAGCCGATGGCGCTCGGTGGCCCGGGCCGTACCGTCGAGGCGGCCCGGGACGCCCGGTCGGAAGGGGTCGATCCCGTCGTGACTACCACCGTCGATGCCGCACCGGCGCGGACGGCGGCGGTGCACGCCGCCGCCGCGATTCCCGACGTGCGCCCCTGTGGGCTAGCGACCGGCGACGCCCTGGCGACGGATCTGGGTGCCGATCCCGCGCCCGTCGAGGCGGGATCGGTGACCGTCCCCACGGCGCCGGGCGTCGCGGGCACGGCCTTCGACGGCCTGCTCGACTGAGCCATCGTTGGAGCTATACCACTGCCGACCCACCCCCGGGTATGACAACGGGGCGACTGCTGTACGTACTCGCGCTGTTTGCCGCACTCGTGTTCGTGCTGGGCTTCGTCGTGATCTGGGCGCTCTCCTACGGCCCGCTGTGATCGTCGGCGTCGCCTCCCCCGTGTGAGACGCCGTCCTGTCGGTCGGCGCGCATCCGCCGGATCGTCGCCGCGGCGTTGCTCGCGTCGTAGCCGAAGTAGACCGCGTCGGCGTACGCCTCGGCGACGCCTGCCGCGTCTGCGAGGGCGTCGATGTCCACCTCGACGGCGTAGAGTTCGACCGCCAGGCCGACGTCGAATTCGGCGAGCCGACTCTCGAAGCCCTTCGCGATGGTCTCCAGCCAGTAGGTCGTCTCGTAGGCGGTGTCGTAGAGGGGAACGACGACGGAGTCGACCAGAGGGGCGAGCGCCTCCGCGTCGACGCCGCTCCGCGCCCGCAGGTGGCCGGGATAGGGATCGGGATACAGGGTGAGATGGAGGTCGCCGGGGACGCGCTCGCGCACCTCGCGCACGAAGCCGGTGACGACGGACGCGCGCCAGTCTTCGCGGTCGTCGAACCCGCTCTCGGCGAAGCGGCGATCACACCGGTCGCACCGACAGTAGCCGTCGCGGGGGAACCCCACGTCGTCGAGGCGGAGGTGCGGCGTTTCGGCGACGCAGTCGTCGACGATTTCCAACAGCCCCTCGCGGTAGCGGTCGTGAGTCGGGCAGACGTACGACCAGTCGAAGTAGGGGCGCTCGCGGGTGGCGGGCCGCCCCTCCGCGTCGACGGCGGCGAGAGCAGGGTCGTCACCGACGGCGGCGTTGTCGCCGAACGCCGACACCATGTTGACGCCGGTCGAGAGGGGGGCTGACGCCCGTCCAGTCACGTCTTTCACCTCGTAGAAGCCGGCGTCGAACGCCGACCACTCCAGTTCCTCGGCGTTGCGCGTGACGACCCCGTACATGGCCGCCGCTACGCGAGCGGTGGGGGTAAGTCGTTCGCTCCCGTCGCAACCGGGACACGGCGGGGGCGACAGCGGGAACGAGAAGCGTTACTCGTCGACGTCGACTTCGACCGGTTCCTTGTCGCCCGAGAGGAGGACGTAGCCGATTGCGATCAGTGCCATCACCAGGATGAACTTCGTCTTACCAGACATACCTGCCCGTTGGGTCACCGGTCACAAAGCGGTTTCGCCCGCCTGCCGGGCGTCGATATGTTCGGCGACGTCCTCCTCGCGGATGATGGTGTCACAGTAGGAACACCGGACGCCGTCGGAGAGCACTTCGAACTCCGTCTGGACGGGTTCGTCGGCGTTCGTGATGCAGTTGTGGTTGGGACAGACGAGGATGCCCGTCACCGACTCGGTGCGCTCGACCCGGTTTTTCTCGACCACGTCGAAGTCGCGGATGATGTTGATCGTCGCCTCCGGCGCGATCAGCGAGAGCACGTCCACCTCCGACTGGCTGAGTTCGCGCCCCTCCACCTTCACCACGTCCTTCTGCCCGAGTTTGTCGCTCGGGACGTTCATGCCGATGCTGACGCTCTCGCCACCGCTCCCGTCGATGCCGAGGATGGCGAGGACGTTCAACGCCTGTCCGGCGGTGACGTGATCGATGACGGTGCCGTTTCGGATCTTGCTGACGCGGAGTTCTTCTTTCTCGCTCATCGTTCGTCTCCCAGAAGCGTATCGAGCAGCGCCATGCGAACGGGGACACCGTTGTGGGCCTGTTCGAAGTATTTCGCCCGTGCCGTCTCGTCGACCTCCGGCGCGATTTCGTCGACGCGAGGGAGCGGATGCATCACCGTCAGATCGTCGCTCGCCGCCGCGAGCACCTCGTTGTCGATGCGGTACTCGCCGGCGACGGCGCGGTACTCCCGCTCCTCGGGGAAGCGTTCCCGCTGGATACGGGTCACATAGAGCACGTCGAGTTCGGGCAACACCGCATCGAGGTCGGTGTGTTCGCGCACCTGCGCACCCGCCTCGTGGAGGTCGTACCGGACGTTGCGGGGCAGGCGCAGGCTCTCGGGGCTGATGAAATGTTGGCGCACGTCGAAGTTGGTCAGTGCGTGAGCCAGCGAGTGGACGGTGCGGCCGTATTTCAGGTCGCCCATGATTCCCACGGTGATGTCGTCGAGGCCGGCGTTCTCGCGGATCGTATAGAGGTCGAGCAGGGTCTGGCTCGGGTGTTGGCCGGCGCCGTCGCCCGCGTTCACCAGGGGCACGTCGACGAACTCAGAGGCGAGTTTCGCCGACCCCTCGCTCGGATGTCGGAGCACGATTGCGTCGGCGTACCCCTCGATCACGCGAACGGTGTCGGCGAGGCTCTCGCCTTTCTTGACCGACGACGATTCGACCGCCCCCATATCGATCGTCTCGCCGCCGAGGCGCTTCATCGCCGACTCGAAGCTCATCTTCGTTCGCGTGCTCGGCTCGAAGAAACACAGCGCGAGCACGCGGTCAGCGTGCCGATCATGGACGACTTCGGGGTCGTCGTCGATGGCCGCCGCGTGGTCGAGCACCGCCTCGATGTCGCCCCGTGAGAGTTGGGCCGCACTGATGAGGTGGTCCTGTAACATTACGTGTGTGAGTCATCCGTGGCGTCTTGAATCCCCCGGGACGCCACGAGTCACGGCCAGGTACCGCTGTCGTCGAACGCGTCGATCACGCGCTCGATGGCGACGACGTACGCCGCCTGCCGGAAGTTCGGCACCTCGTAGGCCTCGTAGGCGTCGACGAGACGGTCGAACGCCTCGGTGATGACCCGTTCGAGTTCGTCGTTGACCCGCGATTCCGTCCACGCGAACCGCTGGCGGTTCTGCACCCACTCGAAGTACGAGACGGTCACGCCGCCCGCGTTCGCGAGGATGTCGGGGAAGACGTACACGTCACGCTCGGTAAGCACGTCGTCGGCGTCGGGCGTCAGCGGGCCGTTGGCGGCCTCGACGATCACGTCGGCCTGCACGTCGCGGGCGAGTTCGGCGTCGATGGCGTTCTCCAGTGCCGCCGGCACCAACAGATCCACGTCGGCCGTGAGCAGTTCCTCGTTCGACAGTTCGCGCTCCGCGTCGGGATAGCCAACGACCGACCCGGTTTCCCGTTTGTGCGCCTTGACCGCGTCGGTGTCGAGGCCGTTCGTCGCGTAGACGCCGCCCCGCGAGTCGCTGACGGCCACGACCGTGGCGCCCGCCTTGTCGAGGAGCTGTGCGGCGACCGAACCGGCATTGCCGTACCCCTGGACGGCGACACGCGTGCCCACGAGCCCCCGACCCAGGAAGTCGAACGCCTCGCGCGCGGTGAGCATCGTCGACCGCCCGGTCGCCTCGATGCGGCCGGCGCTTCCGCCCGAGGACGGGCCCTTCCCGGTGACGACGCCGGGTTCCGTCGTCTGTTCCAGCGTCTCGTAGGTGTCCTTGATCCAGTTCATCTCTCGCTGGCCCGTGTTCACGTCGGGCGCGGGGATGTCGCGATCCGCGCCGATGAGCGGCCGGAGTTCGGTCGCGAACGCGCGCGTGATCCGTTCGACTTCGCTCGCCGAGTAGCCACGGGGGTCGAACGCGATGCCGCCCTTGGCGCCGCCGTACGGGATGTCGACGACGGCGCACTTGTAGACCATCCAGCCGGAGAGGGCCGTCACCTCGTCTTTGGTGACGTTCGGGTGATACCGGATGCCGCCCTTGTACGGCCCACGGTCGCCGTTGAACTGCACGCGGTAGGCCTGAAATCCCTCGATGGTTCCGTCGTCCATCTCGACGGAGAGGGTCGTCGACAGCGTGCGCTCCGGGTGTTTGAGTCGCGAGATCACGTCGGCGTCGGCGTCGAGATACGCGGCCGCGTCGTCGATCTGCTCCTGAAGGCTCTCGAACGGGTTGATTTCCGCCATCCGACGCGTCGTTCGCCCTCCTGAAATAAGTCCTTTCGGCTCCGCTCACTGCTCGTCCGTCGACGCGGCGCGGTCGAGGATGCGTTCGGCGCGGGCAACGAGGGGCGCGTCGATCATCTCGCCGTCGACCTCGAAGACCCCACGACCGTCGGCGTCCTCGCGTGCCGCGAGCACCCGTCTGGCCCACGCCACGTCCTCTGGGTCGGGGGCGAACGCCTCGTCGACGACCGACACCTGATCGGGGTGGACGACCATCTTCCCGTCGTAGCCGAGCGTCGCCGCGAACGCCGCCGCCGACCGGAGCCCCGCCGTGTCGTCGAGGGCGGTGTGAACGGTGTCGATAGCGTCGACGCCGGCCGCGCGCGCCGCCAGCACGACGTGTTCGCGGGCGTACAGCACCTCCGTCCCCTCGTCGGTTCGGGTCGCGCCGAGGTCGGCAGCCAGATCCTCGGCGCCGAAACAGACCGCGTCCACGGCGTCCAGTGCCGCCACGTCGCGAGCGTCGAGAACGCCCGTCGCCGTCTCGATCAGCGCCAGGATCGGCACCGACAGGTCGCGGTCGGCGAGCATGTCGGCGACGCCGGAGACGCGGTCGACGCTCGCCTTCGGCACCATCACCGCGTCGAGACGACGAGGCGTGCGAGCGGCGAGGGCGTCCAGATCCGCCGCGGCCGCCGCGGCACCGACGCGAACCACCACCTCGACGCCCTCGGGGTCGAAGGTCGACTCGCCGAGCAGGTCGGCGACGGCCGCCCGCGCCTCCGCCTTTCGGGACGGCGCGACGGCGTCTTCCAGATCGAACACCACCGTATCGGCGCCGGTCGACGGCGCCGTGCGGCACATCGACGGACGGTCGCCCGGCGAGAACAGAACGGTTCGGCGGGCCATACCGGCCACTGGCTCGCCGGGAAGATGAATCCCCGCGTCAGAACACGACCAGCCCGACGGCGACGCAGTTGAGAACCGTGGCGGTCGCCCAGGGGAGCGCCAGGCCGGCTGGCACCAGCCCGCGGTAGTCGGTGGGCATGACGACCCACCCGCCGACGGCGACGCCGACGGCGCCACCCTTCAGGAGGGCGAGCGCGGGCACGAGACCCACGTCGGCGATGAGGCCGGCGGCGACGGGGTTGACCTCGGTGAGACCGAGACGGACGCCGTAGACGGTGAGCGCGCCGTCCAGAACGAGCGTCGCGAGCGCGGCAACCCAGAGCCACGAGGCGTACGCCGTCGTCCGGGCGGCGAGCGCCGTGGCGTACGTCCCACCGGGAACGTCGACCGGTTTCTGTCGGCGGGACTGGGCGGTGTCCGTCTGGTTGGTTGGCATACACGTTGCGTGGACGACCACCCCCGTGAGTATAAGGCGCATACGCCGAGTAAATGACCGATTATCGCGGCGTCACCGGCGCCACGCGTCCCGCCGCCGGACCCCGTGTCGACGATCCTACTCGTGGGCGAAGTAGGCGACTCGGCCCTCGTCCTCGTCTCGGTCGACGCGGGCGAATCCGACGCGCTCGAACTGGACCACCTCGTCGACGGGCACGTCCCCGAAGTCGGGTTCGGCGACGCCGGTCACGTCGCCGTCCATGGTTCGCAGGCGCACGGGGATTCCCTCCGCGGGCGCCCAGTGGACGACCGGGACGCCCTCCTCGCGCACGGCGGTGATGTCGTCGCCGACGTAGTCGAAGCCGTCCTCGACGTGTCGCACGCACCCGAAGCCCTTCAGCCAGACCCGGTCGCCCACGGACGGCATGTCGGCGGGTTCGACGAGGACGCTCCCGGTGACGGGCACGTGGCGGCGCCCCCGGTCTTCGTGTTCGGGATGGACCGGCGGCTGGCCGGCGTCGGGGCCGCCTCGCACCGCCTTCTCGACGCCGTCTCGGACGAAGAAATAGCGATTCGCGTCGTCGTCGATCAGGTCGCGGTTGTTGGCGTAGACGGCGCTCATCGACAGTTCGACGTTGCTGGTCGAGGTGCCGAGTTCGATCATGGCGTCGACGATGGCCTGGCCGCGGATACCCCGGCGACGCAGGCTGGCGATGGTGGGCGCCCGCGGGTCGTCCCACCCGTCGAGTTCGCCCGCGTCGATCAGTTCCTTGATCGTCGACGTGGAGAGTGTCACGTCGTACTCGTCGACCTGGACGTGGCCCCAGTGGATCACCTCGGGGTACTCCCAGTCGAAGTAGTCGTAGACGAACCGCTGGCGCTTCGCGGAGTCCTGCAGGTCGATCCCCCGGATGATGTGGGTGATGCCCGTGAGGTGGTCGTCGACGCCCGACTGAAAATCGAGCATGGGCCAACAGCGGTACTCGGCCGCCTCGGGGCGGGGGTGTGGGCGGTCGATCATCCGGAAGGCCACCCAGTCGCGGAGCGCGGGGTTCTTGTGGGTGATGTCGGTGCGAACTCGGAGCACCATCTCGCCCGCCGAGTAGTCGCCGTCGACCATCGTCTCGAACTCCTCGTGAACCGTCTCGGCGTCCTTGTCGCGGTGAGGGCAGGGCTTGCCGGCGTTCTTCAACTCGGAGAACGTCTCGCCCGGACAGGAGCAGGTGTACGCCCCCCCGCGGTCGATCAGTTCGCGGGCGTGTTCGTAGTAGGTTTCGAGGCGGTCGCTCGCCCGCAACACCTCGTCGGGTTCGAAGCCGAGATACTCGATAGCGTCGAGGATAGCGTCGTAGGCGTCGAGGTCGGGCCGCTTCGTCTCGGGGTCGGTGTCGTCGAACCGGCAGATAAAGCGGCCGTCGTACCGCTCCTTGTACGTCCCGATGACGGCGGGCATCCGGGCGTGGCCGAGGTGCCACGGCCCGTTCGGGTTCGGCGCCGCGCGCATCACCACGCCGTCGTCGACGTTCGGCAGGTCGGGAAGCGGGTGTTCGTCCTCGCTCTCCTCGGCGGCCTCCAGTTCGGCCAGTTTGTCGGGGGCGAGGTCTTCGAGTTCCGACCGGCGTTCGGCGGCCGAAAGGCCGTTTACCTCCGCGACGACCTGTCCCACGACGCCGGGAATCTCGTCGGCGTGTTCGCGGAACTCGGGGTGTTCGCCCATCAGCGGCCCCATGACCGCGCCCACGTCCGCGTCGCTGTCGTATTTCACTGCGTTGAGGAGTGCGTGCGTCCGCGCCGCTCGTTCGACGCGCTCGCGCAGTTCGGAGTTCATTGCCCGTCAGTTTCGGCTGCCGCGTAAAAACTGGCGTGGATCGGGGGCCACGGGTAGGGGCACTCCGAGGTGTGTTAGAGTGTGTCACACAAGAGAGTTTCGGGCCGGCACAGGACGAGTAGAGCGCCGCATCGCGGCGAGTGGCGAAGACCCCGGGCCACGATCCAGTCGCGCGGAACTCGGCGCCGGCGCCGCCTGGGTCGGTACGCGAGCGGACGTCGATGGGCAATCGCCATCCCCGTGTCTCGCGCTGAGGCCGACTCCTCGCCCGCGAACCCGTCGCTCCGGGTCGTCAGTCGCCCGAACGCGCGTGCGGGTGATCGTCGCTGCCGACGGAGACGGCACCGTCGTGAACGGCCGGCGTTATCCCCCCCTCGGAGGCTCATCGCGGCCCAGTCCCGCTCGCCGGGTACCGAACACCGCCTCGTCGGTGTAGTCGCCCTCGGCGTGAGATGCGGGCGATGTCCACTCCGAGCGGCTTCCGGTGGATCGACCGCCGTTCGGCGGGTACCACACGGAACGGTTCCGAGGACGGAACCGCGACTGCTCACGACGTGTCGCTCCCGGCGGAGTAGGGGTCGTCGGGCGACGCGCGAATCCACAAGCGGTTTGTCGGTCGGGCGGGAGGCGAGGGTATGAAACTCGCACGCATCGCGGTCGACGGCGAGATTCACGCCGGCGAGTACCGTGACGGCGCTATCGTGACCGAGGACGACCGATTCGTCGTCGGCGAGGACGGTGACCTCGTCCCGCCGTGTGACCCGTCGGCGCTCTACTGTGTCGGCCGGAACTTCGCCGAGACGCTCGACCAGATGGAGTACGACGTGCCGGATCAGCCCGCCTTCTTCATCAAGCCCCCGGCGTCGATGATCGCCCACGAGGAACCGATCCCCTACCCGACGTTCTCCGACGAGGTGACCTACGCGGGCGAACTCGCGGCCGTCATCGGCGAGCGGTGTCACCGACTCGACGAGGACGAGGTGTCCGAGGTGATCCGCGGCTACACCATCATGAACGACGTGGACGCCCTCGATCAGCCGGGACGGACGGCGCGGA
>JBDGTP010000024.1:0-12814 GCA_042216725.1 Haloplanus sp. | reverse complement strand
GACTGGTCATTGGTTCGCCACGAAAATTGATGTTACGACTTATCGAGATGAGCGTTTCAGCGATCAGGAGACGTTCGAGAACGACCGGCTCGTCGCCGGCGAACTCGACCTCATGGTCGACTGGCAGCAGACGTACAACGGTGAACCGGTCGACGCGTTTCCCGACGCGGACGGCGACGACGTCCAAGATCCGATCCGAACGCGCCGGGAACTCGCCGACGAAGCCGGGTTACCGATAGACAGCCCGTCGGTCGAGACGGCCTTTCGCGACCAGTTCGCGAACGTGCCGGACGACCGGCCACGGCCGCTGATCGACCTCGACGACGTGAAGCCGGGGGATTCGGGCGAGGTGACCGTCAGTCTCCACCTCTTCGACAACCCCGGCTATCTCGATATGGTCGGTCGACTCCTGGAGAACGCGGAGGACGGCCTCACCGAATCCGAGGGCGACGATCCGGGCGAGAACGGCGGGCCGCCCGGCGAACTCGCCGACGAGATACGCGCGACGCTCTGGTACGACGAGGATGGCGACAACGAACTCGATCCGGGGGACTCGACGCTCCTGCGGAAACGCTGTGGCGAGTCGTCGCTCGGCCTGTTCGACGTCGACGACGAGGGCACCGTCACGAACCGGCGGACGATCAACCTCGGCATCGGCGACGACGTCGAACCCTGGGGGCTCTCCTTTCACGACGGCGGTTCCCGAACCGTCGTGACCGACATGCACAAGGACAGCGTCGTCGAGGTCGACGCCGACGCCACCGAAATCGTCGGCGACTTCCACACGAACACGTCGCCCCGGGACGCTATCGTCGCGAACGGGAAACTCTACATCGCGAACACGGGCAAACACGCTATCTCGGATCAGGGCACGACCTACGACTACACCCGCCCGGAAGGCCCGGGGTCGATCACGATCTACGACCTCGATACCGGAGCGGTGATCAAGACGATCCTGCTCGTGTTCGACGACGGGAACGTCGATCCCGCGACGGACACAGTCGAGGTGACCCGAACGTCGGGGCCGCGACTGCTCGCGACGGACGACAGCGAGTCTCGAGTGTTCGCCGCCCTCGGCGGCGCGAACGAACTGGCCATCATCGACACGGGGGACGACTCCGTGACGGCGACGGTCGACACCGAGGGAACCGATCCACGGGACATGACGGTTGCCGGCGACCGAGTACTGGTCGCGAACTTCGGGAGTGCGACCGTCTCCGTCGTCGACGTGAGCGCGTCGCCGCCGACGGTCATCGACACGATATCCGTCGACCAGAACCCGTGGTCTATCGTCGCAGACGAAACCAGCGATCCGCCACTCGCGGCCGTGGCCAACTGGAGCGGCGGGGTGGACGGCTCGGAGGGCACCCTCGGAAGCGTGATCCTCATCACCCTCGACACGCTGAGCGTCTCGGAGACGTTCCCGATCGATTCGACGCCCGACGGCGGTCCGTGGGGGATCGGGAAGTGTGGAACCCCGATCATCGCCACGAACGACGGCACCGACCGGACGATCATCATCGTCGGCGGGAACATCACCATCGCACAGGAGGGTGAACTCCCGTGGGACGTCGACTGTGCCCCCGAGAGCGGCGAGTCCCTCGGAAGCGACCGTGTCGGCGTGCCCTACGGCGGTGCGGACATCGACTTCCGGGAGGTACACAAGGAGGCGACGGTCACCGACGGGGTCGTCCGGTGGACGGTCACCCTCGCCGGCGATCCACGGGTCGAGGAGGTGCCACACGTGCCGGCGGTGTCGCCCGGCGACGACGACACCTATCCGGTTCCGGAGCCGGTTCCGGTCGCCACGCTCCGCGGGATCGAACGGGTGATCGCCCGCGGATCGCTGGCGGACGTCCTCGGGCGACTCGCCCGCACGCGCGGCTACCCGCTCGATGGTGACCGCCTCACGGTCGACCGCGACCCTTACCCCAACTCCACGACCCAGTATCTCGGCTTGCAGTGGGAACTCCCCGTCGACCACGCGAACGAAGTGCAGTCGGACGCCGTCACGTTCGACCTCGGGTTCGCGGCCGAACAGGCGCGACACAACGATCCCGACGGCGCGTTGGCGGCCGCACCGGAGGAGTTGGTGGGCACGGCGACGACCGGCTCCGGGACTGTCTCGGCGGCCGCGTCGGACGAACAGGTCGGGATCGACGTGACGGAGACGACCGGCCCCCGACTGATGGCGACCGACGACGACGGCACGGCGCTGTTCGTCGCCCTCGGCGGCGCCGACGAACTGCTGATTCTCGACACCGCCACCGACACCGTCGACGCTCGGATCGACACCGGCGGCACCGACCCCCGTGACGTTGCGGTGGTGGACGACGAGACGGTGCTCGTGACCAACTTCGGGAGCGGGACGGTCGGCGTGGTCGACCTCGGCGCGTCGCCGCCGACGGTCACGGAGACCATCGGCGTCGGGGAGAACCCGTGGGGAATCGACACCGACGGGGAGAACGCGGTCGTGGCGAACTGGAGCGGCACTGACACCCGTCTCGGGAGCGTCTCGATCATCGACCTGAGCGATCTGACGGAGACAGCGACCATCACGCCCGAGTCGACGACAGACGGCGACCCGTGGGGCGTGGCGACCTGTCCCGACCGACCGATCTACGTCACGAACGACGGCACCGACCGGACGCTCAAGATCGATCCCGACACGGCCGATATCGAGACGGTCGACCGGGGCGAACTCCCCTGGGACGCGGGCTGCTCGCCCGACGGAACCAGGGTCGCCGTCGCGTACGGCGGCGCCGACATCACGCTCCGCGAGGACGGCAAACAGCTCTACCAGCGCGGGGAGCCCATCGCCTGTGACGACGTCGCGGACGAACCGATCAGATGGGTCGTACAGCGATCCGGCCCGGTGCGGCGGGAGACGGTCGAAACCGACACGGGGACGCTCGAACGGGAGCGCCTCGGCGCGACCGATCTCGCGATCCTCGACAGCGCCACTGGCGACGTGTTACGGACGGTCAATCTCGGCATCGGCGACGACCTCGAACCGTGGGGCGTCGCCTGGAGTCCCGACAGTTCGCGCGTGTACGTGACCGACATGCACAAAGACAGCGTCATCGAAGTCGACGCCGAGTCGGGGAGACGGCTCCACGAGTTCAACTCACACACGGCACCCCGCGATACGGCGGTCGCGAACGGGAAACTCTACATCGCGAACACGGGCAAACACGCCATCTCGGAGAAGGGGACACCGTACGACTACACCGGGTCGGTCGGCCCGGGGTCGATTTCGGTCTACGACCTCGCGACGAGGGAGATACGCAAACTGCTCCTCGTGTTGCCGGACGACCTCTAAGCGGCGTCCCGCTAGTTTCTGTCCTCGCGGAACTCGAAGCACGCTCCGCCGTCCCGTCCCTCGGTCACCGACACGGTCCACCCGTGTGCCTCGGCGATCTGTTCGACGATTGCTAGCCCGAACCCGGTTCCCTCAGACGCGGTCGTGTACCCGCGCTCAAAGGCGCTGTCCCGCTCGTCCGGCGGGATACCGGGGCCGTCGTCCTCGACGGCGAAGCCCTCGGTGAAGTCGAGGGGTCGCACCCGGACGCTGACGTCGTCGCCCGCGTGTTCGATGCTGTTGCGAAAGAGGTTGGCGAGCAGCTCCCGCAGGCGGTCGGGATCGGCGTCGATATCGGCGTCTTCGACGGTGAGGTCGGCCGCCGCGGTGTCGATCTGTGCCCACGCGTCCCGCGCGACCGCATCGAGGGAGACGGGTTCGGGGTCTAACACCCGCTGGCCTTGTTCGGCCATCGACAGCAGGTCGTCGATCAGCGCCTCCATCCGTTCGACGGTCGTATCGATGTCCGTACAGAGGTTCCGGACGACCTCGGCGTCGATCACGTCGTCCGCCGAATCGACGGTGAGCTCGAACTGTTGGAGTTCGGCGTCGAGGAGCGCGAGCGGATTCCGGAGGTCGTGTGCGACCGTCTCGCCGTACTGTTTGAGCCGGTCGTTCTGCGCTTTCAGCTCCCGTTCGTACTCCTTGAGGTCGGTGATATCGCGGTTGATCGCCACGAACCCGGTGATATCGCCCCGGTCGTCGGTGATCGGGGCAATCGTCTGATCGACGACGTAGCGACTGCCGTCCTTGCGCTCGTTGACTACCTCGCCCTCCCACACCTCGCCGCCGAGGATCGTCTCCCAGAGATCCTGGTAGAACGTCTCGTCGTGTTCGCCGGACTGGAGCATCGCCGGCGTTCGGCCGATGGCCTCCGCGGCGGAGTAGCCACTCATCGCCTCGAAGGCGTCGTTGACGTATTCGATCCGGCCGTCGATGTCGGTGATGAGGACGCTGTGGCCGGCGTGTTCGACCGCGCTCCGGAAGCGTTCGAGATCCCGCTCGCGGCGTTTGCGGTCACTCGCGTCGCGAACCGTGTTCACCTGGTAGGGGTCGCCGTCGATACGCACCCGGGAGGTGATGACTTCCACGGGGAGCACCTCGCCGGTGTCGACCCGTTCGATATGCGTGTCGTAGATCCGGCGCTCGCCGTCGTCGAACGACGCCCAGTACTCCGGGAACCGCTCGCGGTCGAGGTCGGGATCGAGCGTGGCCAGATGGCGCTCCCGGAGATCGTCGCGGTCGGTGCCGAACAGTTCCGCGAGGCGCCGATTGACGTACGTGGCACACCCGTCGGCGTTGTAGGTGCCGATCCCGATGCCCGCCTGATCGATTGCCCGCTTGAGGAACGCCAGATTCAGTTCCCGCTCCTTGCGGGCCGTGATATCGCGGTTGACCGCCACGAACCCGGTGATGTCACCCTGGTCGTCGGTGATCGGTCCGATCGTCTGGTTGATGACGTACTGGCTTCCGTCCTTGCGCTCGTTGATCACCTCGCCCTCCCACACCTCGCCGTCGAGGATCGTCTCCCAGAGATCCTGGTAGAACGTCTCGCCGTGTTCGCCGGACTGGAGCATCGAGGGCCGCTGGCCGATGGCTTCCTCGGCCGTGTAGCCGGTGACCGCCTCGAAGGCGTCGTTGACGTAGGTGATCGTGCCGTCGGTGTCGGTGATCAACACGACGTGGCCGGCGTGTTCGACCGCCCTCCGGAACTGCCGGCGTCGCCGCTCGCGACGCTTCCGGTCGGTGATGTCCTGAATGACGCCGTCGAAATACACGCCGTCGTCGGTCTCCGTTCGAATCGCCGTGACCGAGATCCAGATACACTCGCCGTCGAGGGTCTCCTGGCGGTATTCCTCGTTTCGAACCACACCCTCCGTCTGCAGTCGCTGACGCAACGCCTCCCGGTCGCCCGGATCGAGATAGAAGTCACTGGCCGCGTGGTCGAGCATCTCGTCGACGGAGTCGGCGCCGAAGATGTCGGCCAGAGCGGCGTTGGCCTCGACGAGTTCCCCCGCTGGATCGTCGTCGATACGGTAGACGCCCATCGGGAGGTTCTCGACGATGCGTTCGTATCGCTCCCGACGCGAGAGCGTCTCGATGCGGGCGATGGCGTGAGCGATGTCGGTGCCGAGTTCGGTCAACGTCTCGCGCTCGCGGTCGTCGAAGGCGCCCGCCCGATCCGCGTACACGTTCAGGACGCCGTATAGCGTGTCGTCACAGACCAGCGGGATGGCCATGCTGGATCGATACCCCCGGTCGAGCGCGTCGTCGCGCCAGGGGGCGTAGGCGTCGGCCGTCCGGATATCCTCGACGACGACCGGTTCGCGCGTCCGCACGGCTCGTCCGGTCGGTCCCTGTCCGGTGACGCTCTCGTCGGTCGTGAGTTCGATATCGGACAGGTAGCTCGATTCGACCCCCGCGGTCGCCCGCGGTTCGACGGTTCGCGTCTCGGGGTCGTGTGCGCCGATCCAGGCGAACCGATAGGGGTCGGTGTCGCTGATGACCTCGCAGATGCGGCGCTCGATCTCGCGGCGGGAGTCGGCACGCACCAGCACCCGGTTGCACTCCCGGACGAGACGGGAGATGCGGTCGAACATACGCGCCCGACGCGTCGCGCGATACTGTTCGACGGCGTTCTCGACACGGTTCGCGAGCAGTTCGTACCCTTCGGAACCCGGTCGCTTGCGGAGGTAGTCGGTGACGCCGCGGGCAATCGCCTCGCTGGCGATTTCCTCGCTTCCCGTGCCCGTAAAGAGGATGAAGGGGAGCGATCCGTGTTCCTCGCGCACGGCGTCCAGGAATTCGAGGCCGTCCATCCGGGGCATGTCGTAGTCGGAGGCGACACAGTCGAACGGCCCCTCGGACAGCAGATCGAGCCCCTCGCTCGCACTCGTCGCTGTCTCCACGACGAGGTCGTCGCCCATTCGTTCGAGGAACTCCGCCGTCAACGACACCGACCCAGGGTCGTCGTCGACGTGGAGGACGCGAACCGACCGGCTCGTCTCACCCATAGCCGAAAGATACCCAGAACATTGTAAATAGTCCGCGAATGTTCCCGAGAGACAGTAACAATTTGACATATCAGTGAACATTCAGCGCGGTCGACGGGGGAAACAGGGGGAAGCGAAGTCGGAGCGGAGACGACCGTCCCGGCGGGTCGATCAGGGCGTGTAGGTGCCCTCGCCGTAGAGCGTGCCGGTCGGATCGTCGACCCGCACCTCGACCGTCCGCGGGCTGCCGGTGGTCGTCGTGTTCGGCGTCGTGTAGTCGAGCCGGTACGTCGGGGCGGTGATATCCTCGACGAGGTCGGTGAGCACGGTGTCGAGGTTAGCCCCACTCGAACTGAGTTCGAGCCACGTCCCGTTCGAGAGGTTGTTCGCGATGTCCCGCTTGTCGACCTCGGTGCCCCAGGGATCCGTGGGCGAGACGGCGTAGTAGGTGTACCCGCTCAGGAAGCCCTCGATGTCCCCCTGGGTGTAGTTGGTGAAGCCACTGCCGTCGCCCTCCTCGTGGCCGGTGGCGTCGGTGATGTCGATGATGATGCGCTGGGCGCCCGAGCGGTACGAAGAGAGCGCCGGCCCGGAGTCGGGAGTGAGGTTACGCGTCGCCACCCCCAGCGCGTCGAGGTTGTCCTCGGGGCCGTCGCCGCCCCCGGACGCGGAGAGGGCGTTCACCGCACTCTGCACGTCGCTGGCGCTGGTCGTGAAGTCGAGGTCGGTCTCGACCACGTCCTTGAAGCTGATCAGGGCGTACCGGGCGTCGATGCCAGCCGACTCGACGTCGTTGATGAAGGAGGTGATGTTGTTCTGGAGATCGTCGATCTCTTCGAACATGCTCCCCGTGTCGTCGAAGACGAACACGATGTCGGCCTGCCGGTCGCCGGTGTCGAACGTCGCCGTCACGTCCTGGTCACAGCCGCCCTCACAGAGCGCGAAGTCCTCGGAGACGAGGTCGCCCGCGTTGCCGGCGGTGGTGTCGACGCGCACGAACGTACTCAGATCCGGGAAGGCCGAGTCGTCCGTGCTCAGGACGGAAACCTCCGAATCCGTGGGCGACGTGGTGTCGAAGCTGCACGGCTCGCACGCGGTGTCGACCGTCTGGTCGTTGTGGCGGCACTGTTCGGTGTAGAACCCAAGGTCGAAGGACACCGAGTCAGTCTGAATCTCGTTGGCGTGGTCGACCGGGAGCCACCAGGAGAACCCGATACAGTGGCGACTCTCCGCGGAGTAACAGTTGCGACCCATGCCGCCGCCCTCGGACGCGGCGATATCGCCGGTGAGGGGGATGCCGTCGCCGGCGGCGGCGTCGGCGAGGAACTCGGCGAGTGTCCCCCCGGTGACGAGTCCCTCCGGGTCGGCACCGCGCTGCTGGAGGTTGTCGCAGTCGTCGTCGTACCAGACGGCGACGCGAATCTCGTCGAGGAGTTCGATGTCGCTGGCGTCGATGTTCGCGATGTCGGTGAGCACCTCGTCCGTCGCGCCGTTCTCGTCGGGGTCGTCGGACTCCGACTCGGTGGTGCCGTTCTCGCGGGCCTCCTCGAGAACCCCGGTCAACCAGACGAATCCGGGGTTGTCACACAGGTGGAAACTGAAGGTGACTTCGCCGTAGTCGCCGGGTTTGATGTCCTCCAGGTGGAGCAGCGGAAGCGGGCCGGTGCCGTCCCCGTCGTCGACGTCGTCGAACGTCGCTGCGCCGCGAGCCGCCGTGCTCTGGTTGGACAGCGTCCGCAGGGAACCCGCGGCGGTCGGGTCGCGGTCGTCGGGCACGTCCGCGAGGTCGCTGTCCGGGCCACAGATCGTCGTCGCCGCGTCCTGAATCCCGTCGTCGTCCGTGTCGGGATACGCCTCGACCGACGTGTTGTCCATGTAGGTGGTGATCGACGAATCCCCGTCCGTCCCGACCGAGTCGTCGGTTCGCACCCACACGTCGGGCGAGGTCGATCCGATGGGGAACGCCATCCACGACCCCGGTGTCTCCGCAGTCGGGGGCTCCATCCGCGTCGCGACCGTCCCCCCGTCGGCCTGCGTTTCGTCGGTCGACCAGTCGGAGTAATGCTCCTCCCAGTCGATTTTCATATCCAGCGTGCCGGCGACGAGCCGGTTGTTCTCGAACGTCTCCTGATCGCTGAAGTACGCGCTCGTTCCCAGTCCGGCCCCCGCCGAGGCGGCGCCGATAGTGCCGAGCGCGGCCAGTGCCTTCCGCCGCGAAAGTGTGAAATCGTCGGTCATCGTTCGTCTCCCCCTGTCGGGGACGCTCACCGGTGGAGTCGAACCACCGTTCGCCACGTGAGACACTCTCGACACAGGACACCAACATCCATAGCTAATCGCAGCTTTGTCTCGTTAACGCCGGCTTTCTGCGGCTAACCACTGATTATATCGCCGTTTGCGGCGTGACACGGCTCCGACACTCACTCGCCGCGCCCGTCGGTGCCGGTCGCGCGCAGGTACTCCTCTAAGAGCGTGGGGAACTGCCCACCACGGACGTATCGGAGGCCGAACTCGTCGGCCCAGGAGATGACGCCCCGATCCTCGGTGACGACGCCGGCGTCGAGTTCGCGGGCGAGGACGAGCAGATCGAAGTCCTCCCGGGAGTCGAGGACGCCCTGGCGGAGCGCCCGGCGGTACTTGTCGCGCATATTCGAGAGCACGCGGTCGGCGGCGGTCATGTATTCGTCCCGGTCGCCGGCGGCCAACTCCTCGGGGTCGAGCTGTTCCACCTCGCGGATCGCCTCCTCGGAGACGCGGAGGCCGCGGTCGACGCGGTCGCTCATCTCGTCGATGAAGTTGTAGACGATGTTCGCGGGGATCGACACGCCGTACCGATCCGGGCTCTTTCGTACCACCCACGTGTCGAGTCGCGAGAACACCTGGTCGTCGACCTCCCGATTGCGGAGCATCGTCCCCAGTTCGTCGTGGATCGAGGGCGGCATGTAACAGGAGATGTTGAGCTCCAGTCGCGCCGTCGCCACGAGGTCGAGGAGGCGGAGGACGGCCGCCTCCAGCGACTCGTCCTCCCGTCTGATCTCCTCGGTGATGAAAAGCGACGTATCGAGGACGAACTGTTGCCGTGGAAGTGCCCCGGGCATACCCTCCGCTTCGCGGGAGAGATACAAAAGGGATCGTCCCACGCTTTTTCACTACGACCCGCCTCCCCGACGTATGGATCGGGAGTGCTACGAGCGCCTCGGCTCGACGGCGTCGACCCCCGCGGAACTCTTCGAACATTTCCAACGGCGTGTCGACCCCCTCGACGGTCGCACCTACCACGTCCTCACCGACGCCCGCCACGGCGTCGAGCGCGGCACGGTCGTCCTCACCGACGCCGACGCCATCGTGCGGGGGTATCCCAGCGTCCCCCGCATCCTCGTTCTCGACTCCGGCATCGCCGCGGTCTTCGACAGCGGTGACACGGTCGTCGTCGAGGGGAAACTCGACGGGTTCAACGTCCGGATCGCAGCCGTCGACGGCGACCCCCTCGCGTTCACCCGGAGCGGCTACGTCTGTCCGTACACCACTGCGCGGGTACGGGCGCTGCTCGACCTCGACGATTTCTTTGTGGCCCATCCGGAAGCGATGCTCTGTGCGGAGTTGGTCGGGCCGGAGACGCCGTACACGACCCACGACTACGACGATATCGACTCCCACGCGATCCGCGTGTTCGGGATCAGGGATCGGGAGTCGGGGGAGCCGCTCCCCGTGGCCGAGCGGCGCGACCGCTGTGAGAGCTGCGGGTTCCCCCAGCCCCCGGCTCTGGGGCGGTACGACCGGGGCGCGGCCGTCGACGGGGTGCGCGACGCCATCGCCGACCTCGACGCCGCCGGCCGCGAGGGCGTCGTGTTGAAACGCGCCGACGGGACGGCGGTCGCCAAATACACAACCCGCACCCAGCACCACGCGGAACTCGCCTACGCCTTCTCCATGCCCTTCGACTACGGCCGTGATTTCCTCTTCTCGCGGATCGTTCGCGATGCGTTCCAGGCCGCCGAGTTCGACGACGACGAAGCGTTGCGGCGCCGCGCCCGCGCCCTCGGAGAGTCCATCCTCCTCCCCATGGTCGAGACCATCCGCGACGTCGAGGCGGGCGAGACCGTCGGAGAACACCACACGGTTCGCGGCGACGCCGAGAGCGAGAGCATCGACGCCCTCCTCGATCATCTGCGTGACCAGTCGCTGACGCTCGACATCGTTGCCGACGACCGCACGGACGGGGAGCGCGTCGTCGAGTTCGTGAAGGTGGCCGAGTCCACGGCCGACCGGGTGCGCTACTACCTGGAGGGCGGCACGCGGGACGAATGAACGGGGGTCGCCGGATGCGGTACCGGGGATGACGAGGAACGCGGCTACACCGACGTGGCCGCGAACGTCGCGTCGACACTCGGCATCCAGGTTCCCTCCGCGACGCCACCGGCGAGGCGGGGGTGAGAGCGGTTCCCGGAGCCGTCTATTCGAAGACGCCGTCGTCACCGAGGCCGGCCATGAGGTCGTCGACCAGTGCCCCCACGTCGTCGTACGGATACTCCTGGTAGTCGGCGTACTCCATGCCGAGTTCCATGGCGCCGATGGTCACCGTGCCCGCCTCGAACGTCGTCGCTGCCCCGTCGGGCAAGACGCGAACGAGTTCGAGCGGATCGGTGACGGGGTACTGTGCCCGGTCGAACACCGCGGTGAGTTGTCGACGGATCTCTGCTTCCGGGGGCATCGGTCTCGACACACTGTAGACGGACGACCGGCTAACCGCTTGCGCCGTTCGGCCCCTCTCGACGGTCGCTCGTCGACCGCCCGAGCGGGCGGCGATCCGGCTTGACTAGTAGTTCTAGCGCTGCTGCGTTTCGAACGGCTGCGGGAAGAGAGACGCGTTCGCCACGTCGACGACGAGCGTGACCGGGTCTTCGATGCGGGGTACTCGACGACGACGGGTGGCACGGAGTTCGGACTCAACATCGTCAGAGGTGACCCACGCTCACGGGTGGAACAGGTAGTTCGCGTGACCGACGGCGACGCCGGCGGGGCGAAGTGCGAGATTACGGGCGTCGACACGGTCGACGGATAGTGTCCATCCACAACCCCGCTCCCGACACGAGAGACACCGGCCGACGCTCCCTTCGGGACGCGGTTTCACAGCCCCCAGAACGCAGCGATTCCGACCGTCGTCACGACGGCCAGAAGCACCTGGAGCGGCCCCCCGACACGGACGAAGTCGCGGAACTCGTATTTGCCGGGGCCGTAGACGAAGAGGTTCGTCTGGTAGCCGACGGGTGACATGAACGCCGTGCTGGCGGCGAACGTCACGGCGAGGACGAACGCGAAGGCGTCGACGCCGAGGCGGGTCGCCGCGTTGACGGCCACGGGAATCAACAACACCACGCTCGCCTGATTACTGATGAGGTTCGTTATCAGCGCGGTCAGCAGGTAAAACAGGCCGAGCACCGCGATAGGGGGGAGCACCGCGGCACTAGCGACGACCAGCGCCCCGAGAAACTCCGCGCCGCCCGTCTCCTGCATCGCCTGGCCCAGGGGAATCACGCCGGCCAGCAGGAAGATGATGTCCCACTGTACCGCCTCGTACGCTTCCGCCGGCTTGAGGACACCGCCTCCGATCATCGCGACGACCCCGCCGAGTGCCGACACCATAATCGGAAGGACATCGGCGGCGGCCAGGCCCACGGCTGCGATGACGATGCCAACTGCGAGAGGCAGTTTCGACCGCCGGAACTGCCGTAAGTCGAGTTCGCCCGCGACGATGACGTTCGGGTCGTCGGCCAGACGGTCGACCGTCTCCGCCTCCGCCTCGATGAGTAGTACGTCACCGGGGCGAAGCGTGAACTCGGCTAGTCGCTCGTGGGTGACCTCACCACCGCGCCTGATCGCCAGCGCGACGGCACGGTACTTGTCCGAGAAGCTCGCGGAGTCGACCGTCTCGCCGACGAGATCGGAGCCCGCCGTGAGAACGATTTCGACGAGCGTCTGTTCGGGAGCCAGCGTGTCGAGGTTCCCCTCCGCCGCCGCCTCGGGGACGAGGTCGACGCCGTTCACGTCCAGCAACGCCCGAAGCTCCTCGTCGGTGATGCGGATGGTGTAGATGTCGCCGGGGTGGATCGTTACCGACCCAGCCGGATTGCGGTAATACTCGTCGTCCCGAAGGAGTTGGACGACGTGCGCTTCGAACCCGAACGCCTCGAACGCCTCGTGGAGCTGTAGCCCCACTGCGGGTGATTCCTCCCGGACGACGACCTCGGTCAGGTACTCCTCCTCGCCCGTCGTCGTCCGCTCGCTCCGGGGAGTCACGTGCGACGGGGTGAGCCAGTATCCGATCGTGAGCAGGTAGAGCCCGCCGACGGCGAACACGACGACGCCGAAGTGGGTGAACTCGAACATGGAGAACGGCTGGCCGACGTCGTTACTTCCCAAACGAGTCGAGAGAGTGCTGCCTGAACGCCACGAAACAATC
>JBDGTP010000001.1:0-13025 GCA_042216725.1 Haloplanus sp. | reverse complement strand
TGCCGTCCTCGTGGAACGGCGTGGTCATGGCGGGGTAGACCCCGCGGAACTCGGATAGTGCCATTTGGTTCGGATGGTGTCGTCTGCGCTGTTAGTCGTGTCGGAACGGTTCAGGGCCAGTGACCGCCCGAGACGGGGTCGCTACTCCCGCCACGAGCGAACTACCGGCCGCGTTTTTTGAGGAAAGCCGCGAAGCCACCCGTCGCTCCCGAAGGGCGAGCAGCCGGGACGACGCGTGGCGCGTGCACACGAGTAAACGGGAGGGCATCGGGCTTATACCTTGTGTCTCCGAGTGCGCATGGGTCTCACGCCGTCCGGTCGGTCGTCAGGAGGACGACACCGAACAGGAGCAGCAAAGGAATCCCGACCGGAATCGGAACGCCCGGGAACCCCCGCATCAGGAGGAGATACGTCGCTCCCGACAGGACGAGCCCCGTCACGAGCAGGAGGCCGCCGAGGAGGCGAACAGGGTCGAGAGGCCAGGATTCGGCCCAGGCCTCGCGCCGGTAGTAGAGGAGGGAGACGACGAGCGCCGCCGCGAAGACGGCGGCGCCGAGCGCCCAGACCTGGTAGGCGGCTTGGATGGCCTGCCCGCGCTGGAAGGCCATGGCTGACAGGGGATCGGCGACCGCAATCCGGCGGGCGAGAGGGACGCCGAAGCTGTAGCGGATCTGGACGAGCGGAAACCGGACGAACAGGAGCGCGCCGCTGCCGATGCCCGAAGAGTACGTCACGTTCCACGGAAGCAACGCCGACAGCCACGTTGATAACACCGCCAGTTCGCCCGCGTACTCCGACCGAACCCACATAGCCGAGGCGACGGATGCCACGGGATAAAACCCATCGGCGCACTTCGAGGTGAAAGCCGTCGGAACCGGGCGGCGGGAGAGTCACGGGGCGTTACGTTCATACCCCCTGAACTCAAAGGTAGAACTACGGAATGAGGCGTGACCACTTCGAGTTGGAGGCACACGACATCGACTGGGTGGAGACCGGGGATCAGCCGGCCGAACCCCAGGTCGTTATCGACTTCACCGGATCGGAAGACGCGCTCACCGAGCGCCTGACCGACGACGAGGGGGATCTGCTGGGAGCCGACGAGACGGACGTCGCCTTCCGGCTCCAAGACCCGCTCGACGACCCCGAAGCCACGGGTGTGGTCAGCGTAACCGACCGCGTCACGGGAGATTTCCTCCTCGAACTCAACGCGGACGCCGACGACGTACTGCGCTTCGTCCGCGCCGCCCGCGAGTACGGCAAGTCCAACGACGGCGGCGGGCAGTATCGTGTCAGCCTCCGAATCGACGGCGATCCGCTCGCCACCTACTCGAAGAGTACGTTCCTCGTCTACGACGCCAACGGGAGCCTCCTGCGTTCGGAGAGTCTCATCCCCTCCGGCGTCGAACTCTAAGTTTACGTTCCTCGACGCGTACCCGTATTCGTGCGCAACGTCACCGACCGCATCAGCAACCCCTTCGGGATGCAACCCCCGTGTGAGCGGTTCGTCCCTGGCTACGGCGACGCCAACGCCCACTTCCACGTCGTCGGCGATCACCCGGGCGTCCACGGCGGCGCCGAGACGGGCGTCCCCTTCACCGAGGTAGCCGCCGGCCGACGCCTCCAGCGGGCGCTTCACGATGCTGGCCTCCTGCGAACGACCGGCGACGAACCGGAGGTAGAGCGAACCTTCCTCTCGTATCTCCACACCTGCGTCCCGGCAGACGAGCCGACCGACGACGACTACGCCGCGATGGAACCCTTCTTCGACGCCGAACTCCGGGCTATCGCCGCCCACGTCCTCCTCCCGGTGGGCGAGCGGGCGATCCGGCACGTCCTCGAAACGTACACGACCCACGACACGACCGGCCTCGACTCCGACACCCTCCACGCGACGGAACTGCTCGGAAGCGGGTGGCTCGTCATGCCGATCCGCGAGCCGTCGGCGTGGGAGTCCGACGACGCGACCCGCCTCGTCGACGCCCTCGACCGCCTCCGCGCGACCGACTACCGCCGCGAGAGTGACCTCGGCCGCTTCCTCCCGGGCAGCGACCCCTACCTCGTTCGGTGAGCCGTCGCGGCCGACCGTCCGGTTCCAGCCCCTCGATAGCGCCGCAACTCGGCAGATCTACCTTCGATGGCCTAGGATTCACAATATACGATTAGATAGAACGATATTACTGTCCGATATTGGGCCTATCAACAGATTTTTTAGTACATACGTACAGCCAACTAGCGGCGCGGTCGGTCTTCCACCGGGCGCGTCATCGTATCGATAGCACATTGCGAGTCAGGTGCTCCTCGCAGTGGCTTGGTCAGTCGAATGGCCACCTCGTGTGGCTCCGTACGTTCTCCGTGCGGGGGACGCCTTCCTGGCGTCGCCCGTTCGTCCGGAGAGCGATTCTTCTCGGCCCGACGCATACGAAACCTTGAAACGCGAACCGCCGGTATCGAGGGATATGGAACTGCGGGTCATCGAGAAGACCGACGAGGAACTTCGCATGGAGATTGCGGGCGAGGATCACACGTTCATGAACGTCCTCAAGGGCGCGCTGTTGGAGACGGCGGGTGTCACGGCGGCGACCTACGACATGAACCCCGAGCAGTCGGGTGGCCAGACCGAGCCCATCCTCTCGGTCAAAACCGAACCCGGCACCGACCCCCTCGACGCGGTGGGTGACGCCTCCCGTCGGGTGCAGAACCTCACCGACGACTTCATGGCCGCGTTCGAGGCAGCCGCCTAGAGCCGAACCGGAACGCCCCGTTCGTCGAGGTACTCCTTGACCTCGCGGATCGTATACTCGTCGAAGTGGAAGATAGACGCCGCGAGCGCCGCGTCGGCACCGGCCTCGGTGAACACCTCGTAGGCGTCTTCGGGGCCGCCACATCCCGAGGAAGCGATGACCGGCGTGGAGACGCGTTCACAGACTGCACGGGTTAGGGGGATGTCGTACCCGTCTTTCGTCCCGTCGGCGTCGATGGAGTTGACGAACAGTTCGCCCGCGCCGCGGGACTCGACCTCCTGAGCCCACTCCACCACGTCGACGCCAGTGCCCTCGCGGCCGCCCTTGATCGTACACTCGAACCAGCAGGACTCGCCGTCGACCTGTTCGTAGTGTTCGCCCCGTTCGTCGTAGCGTCGCTTCGCGTCGACGCTGATGACGATACACTGGCTCCCGAACGCCGCTGCCCCCTCGTCTACCAGGTCGGGGTTCTCGATGGCGGCAGTGTTCATCGACACCTTGTCCGCGCCGGCCCGGAGCGTCTCCTTGATGTCCTCGCGGGTGCGAATGCCGCCGCCGACGGTCAGCGGGATGAACACCTCGTCGGCTACCTGCTCGACCACGTGGAGCATGGTCTCTCGACCCTCGGCGCTGGCGGTGATGTCGAGAAAAACGAACTCGTCGGCGCCCGCCTCGTTGTACTCGCGGGCCATCTCGACGGGGTCACCCGTGTGTTCCAGATCCTCGAAGTTGACGCCCGTGTACACCGCCGGCTCCCCGTCTTCGTCGATATCGACGTCGATACAGGGAATGATGCGCTTGGTTACGGCCATCAGTACCGCGGGCTACGCCGGGGGCCGTCAAAAGCCGACCGGTGTTCACGACGCGTGGTCGGCGGTCGAGAGTCACCGACTCACGCTCGTTCCGTGATTCGTGGAATCACGCTATTCAGGTGTCTTTTTGTACTGCGCCGCCCGACGGTCGGCCATGGACGACCACGCGGATCACGACCACCACCCGCACGGCGAAGACGAGACAGAGGGGCGCGTCACGTCGCCCATGCAGGACTTCACGACCAGTCAGGTCGGCACTGGCTTCCTGGTCTTGCTCGTCGGCCTCGCGGTCACGTTCGGCCTGCCGTTCGTCCTCTAGGTCGCGGTCACCCGCTTTTGTGCAGTCCGTATCCGCTCAGCGGCGCGAACCCCCAGCGGTCGATGCGATTTCGGGCGTAGACTGGGGAGTCCGAGGAGCAGGGAGTCGGCGACGAACAGGCGAGTGCGGCGTCGAAGCGGAGTCGGAGGGCATCGTCGTTTACGGCAGTACGCTCGGGGCGGGGAAACCCGGCGTTGCTCGAAGCGGCGTCGCGACCCTACTCGAGTTCCCGGTCGAGAACGGACCGCAGGTCGCGGATCGCTTCGGCATCACGAACGAGTCGCTGGTCGCCGACCGACAGGGTCAGTTCCGCGTCGGCGGTCGAGGCACCCAGATCCCGAACGGGCACGTCGCTCGCGGCCGCCTGCACCGCCTCGGGATCGGTCGTCTCGACGACGATCCGACCCGGCGTCTCGTCGAAGAGCGCCTCCACGCTCCCGACGGTCACGCTGATGCCCGCCTCGCCGATCATCTCTGCGAGCGTGACGGCGAGGCCGCCGTGGCTCACGTCGTGAGTCGCGAGCGTCGAGTCGAGGTTCGCAATCCTGGCGATGGCCGAGACGGTCGCCTCCGGATCGGTCGGCAGGTCGGGGAAGCGGTCGCTCCCACCCGTCTGCGCCAGGAACTCCGATCCCCCGAGTGCACCGCCGCGCGCGCCGACTTCCATGAGCGTCCCCATGCCGGTGACGGCCATCGGCGGGGCGTCGTAGCCCTCGCGCGCCCCGAGCATCGCCACTGTCGGCGTCGGCGGAATGGGGCCGGCGACGGAGTCGTTGTACAGCGAGACGTTGCCGCCGACGACCGGCACCGAGAGCGTCTGACACATCTCCGCGAGGCCGTCGACGATGGCGCCGAAGCCGCCGTACACGTCCGGCTTTTCGGGGTTGCCGCCGTTGAGGCAGTCGACCGCTGCGAGGGGCGTCGCCCCCTTGGCCGCGAGATTGGTCGCGTTCTCTAGGGCGACCGCCCGCGCTCCCTCGCGGGGGTTCGCGTCCGTCCACGCGGGGATGGCGCCGGCCGAGAGCGCCAGGCCAGTGCCGGACTCCCGGATCGCCATCACCGCGGCGTCGTCACCGGGGCGCCGCGCCGTCCGGGTGCCCACCTCGTGGTCGTACTGGCGGTACACCCACTCCTTGCTCGCGGTGTTGGGGCTAGACACGACCGCCTCGAACGCGGCGCCGAGGTCGGCGTCGGGCAGGTCGCGTTCCGCCGCGTCCGGTGTCTCCATCGGCAGGTCGTTCATCGGCGCCCCCTCCGCGAGGAACTCGGCGGGCACGTCCACGACCGTCTCGCCCTCGAACGTACAGACGTAGTTGCCCTCCTGCACCTCGCCGATGACCGAACAGCCCAGGTCGTAGCGATCCGCAATCTCCCCGACGCGTTCCACGTCCTCCGGGCGCACCTCGTAACACATCCGCTCTTGGGACTCGGCCAGGAGGATCTCCAGAGCGGACATGTTGGGTTCGCGCTGGTGGACGGCATCGAGTTCGATCTCGGCGCCGAGCCCCCCTTTGGCCACGAGTTCGCTGGAGGCACCACCCAGACCCGCCGCGCCCAGGTCGCGGGCCGCCCGGATCAGTCCCTCGTCGAGTAGCGTCTCGTTGGCCTCGATCAGCAGTTTCTCCGTGTAGGGGTCGCCTACCTGCACTGCCGGGCGATCCTCCGTCTCGGCGTCCTCGCTCAGATCCTCGCTCGCGAAGGAGGCACCACCCAGGCCGTCGCGACCCGTGGCGTTGCCCACGAGTACCAGTTTGTTCCCCGGCGTCTTGGCCTCGGCAGTGACGAGGCGATCCGGCGTCACGAGGCCGACACAGGCGACGTTCACCAGCGGGTTGCCCTCGTAGCCGTCGTGGAACTCGACGCTTCCGCCCACCGTCGGGACGCCGATGGCGTTGCCGTAGTCGGCGATACCCTCGACGACGCCCTCGAACAGATAACGGGAGTGTTCGCGGTCGAACCCGCCGAAATACAGCGAGTCGGTCAGTGCGATGGGATAGGCCCCCATCGACAGGATATCACGGACGATACCGCCGACGCCGGTTGCGGCGCCGTCGTACGGATCGACGTAGGACGGGTGGTTGTGGCTCTCGATGCCGACGGCGACGTACCTCTCCGCGCCGTCCGGGTCGTGGGTCGGGAGGGCGACGACGGCGGCGTCGTCACCGGGCCCGACGACCACCTGATCGGCCTCGCTGTCGAACGCCGACAGCAAGGGGCGGGACGACCGGTAGGCGCAGTGTTCGCTCCAGAGGTTCTCGAAGAGTGCCGCCTCGGCGGGCGTAGGTTCCCGCCCGAGTTCGGCGGTGACGAGGTCGTGATCCGGATCGGACAGGCTCATTCACTCTCGTCTTTCGCGCTGTGGAGGTAATGTCTTTCCATGTGCCGTCTGTGAGCCGCGGGCGACGCCCCCGGCCCGTTTCGCACCCGGATCGGCGTGTTTTTTACCGCCCGTGCCGACCCTCCAGACGTGTTATCGGTCGAGTTGCACACGCACTCGTCGCTGTCACACGACGGCCGAGACCCGGTCGACCACCTGCTCGAACAGGCAGCGTCGGTCGGCCTCGACGCTCTCGCCGTCACCGACCACGACGAGATCGACGCCAGCCTGGACGCTGTCGACCGGGCGTCCGACTACGGCCTCGTCGGCATTCCCGGCATGGAGATCACGTCCGCCGCCGGGCACGTCCTCGCCCTCGGCGTGCGCGAGGCGATTCCCGCCGGCCTCCCCTTCGAGGCGACGCTCGACCGCATCCACGATCAGAACGGCATCGCGGTGATCCCCCACCCGTTCCAGTCCTCGCGCCACGGCGTCGCCGCGAAGATCAGCGAGGAGGCGCTAGCCAGCGCCGACGCCATCGAAGTGTACAACTCCCGCCTGCTCACCGGCCGGGCCAACCGGAAGGCCGAACACTTCGCGACCGCACACGGTCTCCCGATGACCGCCGGGAGCGACGCACACATCGCGGAGATGGTCGGTCAGGCGGTGACCGAAGTCGACGCCGACGAGCGGTCGGCTCGCGGCATCCTCGACGCCATCGTGGCCGGGCGCACGAGCGTCGTGGGGCGGCGCACCCCCTGGCGAATCAGCTTCCGCCAGGCCGCCGGTGGGGCGAAACGTCGGTTCGTCCGTGCGCTCGGCGACTTGCTGTGATCCGCGGCGCCGACCCCGCGACCGTCCGTCACGCCCTCGACACGGGCGATCCGCTCCCGGGGACGACGGGCTTTGCCGGCATGCTCGACGGTCGTCTCGTTCGTGACGTACTCGGTCGCCAGCCGCTTTTCGGCACGCCCGACGACTGGGGATTCGACCCGGACTCGGTCGACGCCGCCGATCCCGACCCCGTGCCGGCCGGACACGTCCGGGAACGGAACACCGACGGGACGATCACCGACCGCCGCGTCTGGTCGCTCCCCGATCCGCCCGTCGCGACCGACGACACGGCCGCCGTCGCCGCCATCGAATCGGCGCTCCGCGAGTCGGTGACCGGCAGCCGGAGGGCCGACCGCGCCCTCGCCGTCGCGTTCTCGGGCGGCGTCGACTCCGCGCTCGTCGCCGCGGGCGTCCCCGACGCCCCCTGTTATGTCGCGGGGTTCCCCGAGGCACACGACGTGGACGCGGCGCGGGCGGCCGCCGAGGCGATGGATCGGAACCTCCGGGTCGTCGAACTCGCACACGCCGACATAGAGCGCGCGGTGCCCGAGGTGGTCGCCGCGACGGGGCGTGCCGACGCCATGAGCGTGAGCATCGTCCTGCCGCTGTATCTAGTGGCAGAGCGCGCCGCCGCCGACGGCTTCGACCACCTGGCCCTCGGGCAGGGAGCCGACGAACTGTTCGGCGGCTACGCGAAGATCGTCGATCCGACTGACGACGACCGGATGGAGGCGACGACCGTCCGTGGTGCGACCCGGGAGGTGATCCAGACTCTGCCCGACCAACTCGAACGCGACACGCTCGCGCTCCGGGCCGCGGGCGTCGATCCCGTCACGCCACTCCTCGCCGACCGCGTGGTCGAGGCGGCGCTTCCCCTTCCCGGACACCTCCTCGCGACGGCCGACGAGCGCAAGGTGGCGCTCCGGCGCGCGGCCCGGGACTGGCTCCCGCCGTCGGTCGTCGCGGCGGACAAAAAGGCCGTCCAGTACGGGAGTCTGGTTGCGCGGGAACTCGACCGCCTCGCCCGGCAGGCCGGATTCAAACGCCGGATGGATCGCCACGTCGACCGGTATGTCCGGTCGCTGGTCGAGTGATCAATCCGCCGCCGCGGCCACCTCGATGGCCTCCAACCCCAACTCCCGCACGTCGGGGTCGATGTCGGCCGCCCGGAGCGCGGGCGGATCGTACCACGACCACGCCTCCGACCCCGGTTCCCCCGGAGCGGGATCGAGTTCCCGGCTGTCGGCCGTCGCGTAGTAGACGTGGTCGATGTGCTGGTGGCCGACTGCCCCGTCACAGACGTTCACGTCGGCGAGCATCAGGTGTCTGGGGCGGGGGATCGACCGCGCCGTCGACGACCGCACGTCGGCGTGGTCAGTCAGGAGCGTCGGATCGAGGCCGGTCTCCTCTCGGGCCTCGCGAAGCGCCGTCTCGTGGGGGAGTTCGCCGCGGTCGACGTGCCCGCCCGGCGGGAGTCGCAGGCCGAGGCCGGGGTGTTCGTGAAGCGCGGTCGCCCCGTCCACGACGAGATACACCGTCGCGGTGAAATGCCGAGTCCGTTCCATGGAACGGCGCATGATCGCGGGACGTATCCACTTTCCGACCGCGTACTTTTTTCACGGACGGCGAAGTTACTCGGGTAGGTGCCCTCCAGATGAGCCACGTACGGATCAAAGACACCCATCTGAACCGAACGATCCCCGTCGAATCGGCGGTCGGAACGATCGAAATAGATCTGACGGGGGACGAACACACCATCGTGCTGCCGGCGGACGCGCCGGTAACGGTCGAGCGTCGCTAAGGTACCTGGATCTGCTCTTCGGCTTCGAGCAGTTCGTGGTACCGGTTGCGGATGGTGACCTCGCTGATGTTGGCCACCTCGCTCACCTCGCTCTGGGTCACTTTCTCGTTGGTGAGGAGTGCCGCGGCGTAGATAGCGGCGGCCGCGAGACCGACCGGACTTTTCCCGCTGTGGACGCCCTGTTCCTTGGCGGTCTTCAACAGGTCGCGAGCGCGACGCTCGGATTCGTCGGAGAGGTCGAGTTCGGAGGCGAACCGGGGGACGTACTGCTCGGGGTCGGCCGGCTGAATTTCGAGGCCGAGTTCCCGAACCACGTAGCGGTACGTTCGGGCGATTTCGTCCTTGTCGACGCGGGAGACGGTAGCGATTTCGTCGAGCGAGCGGGGGGTGCCGGCCTGTCGGGCGGCGGCGTAGAGCGCGCTGGTGGCGACGCCCTCGATGGAGCGCCCGGGCAGGAGGTCGTCGGCGAGCGCACGGCGGTAGATGACGCTGGCCGTCTCCCGAACGTTCTCGGGCAGGCCCAGTGCCGAGGCCATGCGGTCGATCTCGCCCAGCGCCTGTTTCAGGTTGCGCTCTTTCGAGTCCCGCGTCCGGAACCGCTCGTTCCACGTCCGCAGCCGCTGCATCTTCTCGCGCTGACGCGAGGAGAGCGTCTTGCCGTAGGCGTCCTTGTCCTGCCAGCCGATGTTCGTCGACAGGCCCTTGTCGTGCATCATCTGGGTCGTCGGCGCTCCGACCCGCGATTTCTGGTCTTTCTCCTTGGAGTCGAAGGCGCGCCACTCGGGGCCGTGGTCGATTTCGTCCTCCTCGACGACCAGGCCGCAGTCGGCACACACCGTCTCGCCGTGCTCCGTGTCGGTGGCGAGTTGCCCGCCACATTCGGGACAGCGCAACTGCTCGCCGTCCGTCTCGGTACTCTCGGTCTCGTCCTCGCTTTCGCGCGCGCGTGCGCGTTCGGTCGTGTAACCGCGTACGCTGTCGGTCATTGGTTTGTATTCGTGAGCAAAACGGCTCTATACAGAGAGTAACTGAGTCAAGATATTTAAACTTGTCGAAACGTACAAGTGGGGAGGGTCGATCAGCGGTGACGAGAACCGGTCGCCCGCGGCTCAGAGGTCGAACTGCGCCGCTGCCGTCTCCATGTCCTTGTCACCGCGCCCCGAGAGGTTCACGAGGATGGTGTCGTGTTCCCCCTCCTCGGCGAGTTGCGTCGCCAGGGCGATGCCGTGGCTCGATTCGAGCGCGGGGATGATGCCCTCGGCCTCGGAGAGTTCGCGGAAGGCGGCAAGCGCCTCGTCGTCGGTGACGGCGGTGTACTCGGCGCGCCCCGTCTCGCGGAACATGGCGTGTTCGGGGCCGACGCCGGGGTAGTCGAGCCCCGCTGACACGGAGTGGACTTCCGTCTCCTCGTCGATGACGCGCGTTTTCATTCCGTGGATGACCTCGTCCTCACCCTCGGCGAGGGGGGCGGCGTGTCGGCCGGAGCCCTCGCCCTCGCCGCCGCCCTCGGCGCCGTAGAACGCCACGTCGTCGTTGCGGAACGGGTAGAAGAGGCCGATGGCGTTGGAGCCGCCGCCGACGCAGGCCACCGCCGCGTCGGGGAGGCCGCCGATCCGGTCGATCATCTGCTCGCGGGCCTCCTCGCCGATGACGGACTGGAAGTCGCGCACCATCCGCGGGAACGGATCGGGGCCGACGACGCTCCCGACGAGGTAATGGGTGTCGTCGATGTTCGCCGCCATGTCTTCGAGGGCGGCGTCGACAGCGTCGGCGAGGCCCGCGCCGCCACGGGTGACCTCGTTCACCGTCGCCCCCATGAGGCGCATCCGGAACACGTTCATCTTCTGGCGCTCCACGTCCTTTTTGCCCATGTAGATCTCGGTGTCGAGGTCGAGGAGGGCGCCGACCATCGCGGTCGCCGTGCCGTGCTGGCCGGCCCCCGTCTCCGCGATCAGACGGGACTTGCCGGCCCGCTTCGCGAGGAGTGCCTGGCCGAGCGTGTTGTTGATCTTGTGGGCGCCGCCGTGGAGCAGATCCTCACGCTTGAGGTAGATGTCGGCACCGTACCGTTCGCTCAGCGTCGTCGCGTGAAACACCGGCGTGGGGCGACCGGCGAACGTCTCCAGGAGGTAGCGAAGGTCGTCCTGGAACTCCTCGGTGTGTGCCACTTCGTCGTACGCGGCCGCGAGCTGTTCGAGCGGGTCTTCGAGCGGTTCGGGGACGTGTCGACCACCATAGCCGGCGAACTCTCCGTTGGACATGCCCAGTCGATGGTCGCCGAAGCGTCTAAACTGTTACCGTGTGAGACGGCCCGCGACCACCCGGTACCGGACCGAAACCCTTAGTGCCGGCCCGGAAGTCCTCAGAGACATGAGCGAGACGCCCGTCGATCACGACGAGGTACGGCACGTCGCCGACCTCGCCCGGATCGACCTGGACGAGGACGAGGTGGATCGGTTCACCGTGCAGTTCGCCGACATCCTCTCCTACTTCGACGCGCTCGACGACGTGCCCGAGGTGGAGTCCGAACCCGACCTGGTGAACGTCATGCGCGAAGACGAGGTGCGCGACGGCCTCTCCCAGGAGGAGGCGCTGCAGAACGCGCCCGAAACGGAAGACGGGTACTTCCAAGGGCCGAGCGTCTCATGAGCGACGCCTTCATCACCGAGAAGTCGATTCCGGGCGCCGACGAGGGACCCCTCGCGGATCGCACCGTCGCCGTCAAGGACAACATCTCCACCGCGGGCGTTCGCACCACCTGTGGCTCCGAGATGCTCGCCGACTACGTCCCGCCGTACGACGCGACGGTCGTCGAACGCCTCAAGGGCGCGGGAGCGACCCTCGTCGGCAAGACCAACATGGACGAGTTCGGGATGGGGACGACCACCGAAACGTCGGCGTTCGGACCGACGACGAACCCGGTCGACGAGTCGCGGGTGCCCGGTGGCTCCTCCGGCGGGAGTGCCGCCGCCGTTGCCGCCGGCGACGCGGATCTGGCGCTCGGGAGCGACACCGGCGGGTCGATCCGCTGTCCGGCGGCGTTCTGTGGTGTCGTCGGCATCAAGCCCACCTACGGCCTCGTCTCCCGATACGGCCTCGTCGCCTACGCCAACTCGCTGGAACAGATCGGCCCGCTGGCGCCGACGGTCGCGGGCGCCGCCGAGCTGCTGGAGGTCATCGCCGGCCCCGACGACCGCGACGCGACGACCCGCCAGGAGGGCGCCGACGCCACCTACGCGGACGCCGCCGACGGCGACGTCGAGGGACTGACCATCGGCGTCCCGACCGAACTGATCGAGGGCGCCGACGACCGCGTGGTCGAACGGTTCCACGACGCCCTCGCCGACCTCGAAGCACAGGGCGCCGAGACCCACGAAGTGAGCCTTCCGTCGGTCGAACGCGCCGTCCAGGCCTACTACGTGATCGCCATGTCGGAAGCGTCCTCCAACCTCGCGCGGTTCGACGGCGTGCGCTACGGGCCGGAGACCGACGCCGAGGGCAACTGGAACGAGACGTTCGCCGCCGTCCGCGAGGAGGGGTTCGGCGACGAGGTCAAGCGCCGCATCCTCCTCGGCACGTACGCGCTCTCCGCAGGCTATCACGACAAGTACTACGCGAAGGCCCAGGACGCCCGCGCGTGGCTCAAGCAGGACTTCGACGAGGCGCTCTCCGAGGCGGACGTGCTGGCGTCGCCGACGATGCCCGTCCTCCCGTTCGACCTCGGCGAGAGCCTCGACGACCCCCTCCAGATGTACCTCGCCGACGCCAACACGGTTCCGGTCAACCTCGCCAACCTCCCCGCCATCTCCGTCCCTGCGGGGCGAGCCGATGGCCTCCCGGTCGGACTCCAGTTGATCGGCCCGGCCTTCGGCGAACGCGACATCATTCGCGCCGCGAGCGCGGTCGAATCCTGAGCCGATGTACATCGTCATCGTCGGCGCCGGCGACATCGGGACGCCGCTCATCGAAGTCGCGACGAGCGGCGGCAACGAGGTGGTCGTCGTCGAGCAAAACACCGCCCGCGCCGAACGCGCTGCGACGTACGACTGTCTGGTGATCAACGACGACGCGACGGTGAAAGAGACACTCGAAGACGCCGGCGCCGACCGGGCCGACGCGCTCATCTCCACGACGGATCGTGACGCCGTCAACATCATGGTCTGTCTGCTCAGCCAGGAACTCGACGTGCCGAACGTCGTCT
>JBDGTP010000047.1:0-13064 GCA_042216725.1 Haloplanus sp. | reverse complement strand
AACTGGTGGCTGCTCGGCCTGACGCTCGGGCTGATCGTCCTGTTCTCGCAGTATCTGGGCGACGCCTCGCGGGCGTTCCAACTGTTCCCGGTCTTGCTCGGCGTCGTCACCGCGTGGGTCGTCGCCGCTGGCCTGTCGGCGGCGGGTATCTACACCCGGGGCATGTCGGGCTACGTCGACCTCGCGTCGGTGGCCGCGGCGCCCGCAATCATGCCGATCTATCCGCTCCAGTGGGGTATTCCCCGTCTCGAAACGGCGTTCGTCATCGGGATGCTCGCGGGCGTCGCAGCGTCGATGCTCGAGTCCTTCGGCGACTACCACGCCGTCGCTCGCCTCTCCGGGATCGGCGCGCCGAGCGAGCGCCGGATCAACCACGGCATCGGCATGGAGGGGCTGATGAACGTCTTCGCCGGCCTCATGGGCACCGGCGGGTCGACCTCCTACTCGGAGAACATCGGCGCCATCGGTCTCACCGGCGTCGCCTCGCGCTACGTCGTCCAGATCGGTGCTGCGGTGATGCTTTTGGTCGGCTTCGTCGGCTACTTCGGCCAGCTCATCGCTACCATCCCCGACCCAATCGTCGGCGGCCTCTACGTCGCCATGTTCGGTCAGATCGTCGCTGTCGGTCTCTCGAACCTGGAGTACGTCGACCTGGATTCGTCGCGAAACGTCTTCATCGTCGGCATCGCCCTGTTCACGGGCCTCGCGATTCCCGCGTATATGGGCAACGTCGGGAGTGCCGCGGCGTTCCGCGAGGGGATGCGCGGCGTCGCCGTCCTCGGTTCGGTGCTCGGTACCCGCGCCATTGCCGACACCATCTACGTCATCGGGTCGACGGGCATGGCCGTCGGCGGCCTCGTCGCGTTCGTCCTCGACAACACCATCGACGGGACGCGCGCGGAACGCGGCCTCGTCGAGTGGGAAGAAGCGACCGAGGCGGACACCGCCTTCGCCTCCGCGTTCGACCGCTTCCTCCGCGACGACTGAGAAGGCTGGGTGCGGCTGTTCGCCGATACTGACTTACGACAGTCCGACACGCTTTTGTTTTTAGGCTGGCCTCAACACTCTTCGGGGTACCCCAACGATTTTGGCCAGCCTAAAAACCGGTGTGCTTATATGGGTTTAGGCCAGCCTAAAATCCATGCGACACACGAGACGAACGCTCCTCCGGACGACCGGCATCGCTCTCGGCGGCGTCGGTCTGGCCGGGTGTGGGGGACAGAGCGGCACCGAGACGGCGACCGACACGACCGACCCGACCGGGACGGACACGACCACACCGACCGAAACGAGCACACCGACCGTCCAGGCGTCGGCGGCGACGGCGCTCGCGGGCGAGTGGAACGTGATGCGCGCTCGCCTCCACGACGCGGTGGCGCTCGCCCGCACCGGTCGGAACGCCGCGGCCGAATCGATCATCGGCGACGTGTTCTCTCGGTTCGAGCAAGCCGGCGGCGAGTACGGCGCCCACGAGGGACTCGAACACACCAGCGAGGACACCTACGAGTCGTTCGAGGGGTACCTCGGCGACGCGCGCTCGGCCTTCGAGGCGGGCGCCCCCGCCGAAGCCATCGGCGCCGTCGACGGCGCGGGCGATGACCTGTTGTCGGCCCAGCGCCAGCGAACGTCCGAGTCCGCCGCGGAGGTGTTCACGCTGTTCGTGTTCGCCTCCCGGGTTCGCAACGTCGACGCCCTGGCGGCGGCCGGTGCAACCGACGCGGCAGCGACGGTCGCGGAGGCGGTCTTCGCCGACTTCGAGCAAGCGACGGTTCACGACACGCTCGAATCCGCCGGGACGGAGTACTACGAGGGCTTCGAAGGGGGCCTGGAGGACGCCATTTCGGCCGCGAACGCGGGCGACGCTGCGGCGGTACACGAGGCGGCGCTCTCGGCGTCCCAGGCCGCCGTCGACGCCGCGTACGAACTCACGACCGACCCGATTGCAGGCATCGGTCACCTCTCGCTGTTCGGCGCCGTCGGCTTCGACGCCGAGATGGCTGCGGGACTCGGCGGCCCCGGCGTCGACGTCGCCCACGCCGCCGGGCTCAACGCCTACCGGGTGCGCGTCCGTGACGCCGCGTGGCTGTACGAGGTCGGCGAGGCTGCGGCCGCCAAGGCGGCCGCGCAGTCCATCTTCCAGCATTTCGAGGGCGCTCGCGCCCACGAGGCCCTGGAGGAAGCCAGCCCGTCGGCCTACGAGAGGTTCGAACACGAGGGGTTGGAAGCCCTCGTCTCCGCCATCGAGAACGACGACGCCGCGGCCGTCGACGACGCTGTGACGGCGGTACACGACGGCCTCACGACGGGTATCGAGGCGCTCGCCGGGGACGCGGCGCCCGCCCTCGAATCCGGATTCTTCCGCGCCCGCCTCGGCGACGCTCGCGAACGTTATGATCGTGGCGAGGGGGAAGTCGCCGCGAGCATCGCCGAGAACCTGTTCACCCGCTTCGAGGAGAACGAGGCCGGGTTCCACGAGACGCTCGAATCGACCAGCGAGGAACTCTACCACACCTTCGAGGAGGAACAGCTGGCCGCCCTGCCCGACGCCTTCCGTTCGGGCGACGGCGAGGCGGTCGACACCCACCTCTCGGGGGCGGCCGACGCGCTGATCGAGTTCGAGGCGTCCGTCGGATCGACGCCCGTCGCGGGCGCCGCCGCCGCGGCCTACATGACGGGACGGGCCGGCGACGCCGGCGTGCGCGCCGCCCTCGGCGACACCAGCCGCGCCGAGACGGTCGCGAGCGACGTCTTCGCCTACTTCGAGGCCGGCGCCAACGGCTTCCACGAAGCGGTGGAGGAAGCCAGCGAGGAACGCTACCACGCCTTCGAGGAGGCCCTCGGCGCCGTGCGGAGCGCCGCGACGGGCGACGCCGACGCCTACGGCGCCGCGACGACGTTCGCCGACGAGGCGACGGCGGCCGTCTACGCCGTCGTCGAGAACGCGGGCACGAGCGGCGGATCGGGCGCCGCGACCCTCGTGAGCGACGTGTTCGCCACCTTCGAGAACGCACGCGTCCACGAGGCGCTCGAAGAAGGCGACCACGAGGCCTACGAAACCTTCGAGACGGCGCTCTCGGACTACACTTCGGCACTGGAGAGCGGCGAGGGCGTTCCTGCCGCCGCCGAACGGTTCGCGCAGGCGACCCGGAACGCGGGCTTCGCCGTCGCTGGCGCCGCCGGCAAGGCACCGGAACGCTCCGTCGGCGGTGGCGAGAGACGTGGCGGTGGCGGCGAACCCGAGATGATCGGCGGCCCGAACGTCGTCGAGGCCGTCCCCGAGGACGCCGACCACGTCGTCGACATGCAGGCCGTCGCGTTCGAGCCGGCGGAGCTCACCGTCTCGGCCGGCGACACGGTCGCCTGGAAACACGTCGGGGGCGAACCCCACAGCGTCACCGCCGTCGGCGACGCTATCCCCGACGGCGCGACGTACTGGGCCTCCGGCGGCTTCGAGTCCGAGGGGGCTGCCCGAACCGGGTGGGAGAACGGCAAGGGCGCCGTCGCCTCCGGCCACGTCTACGTCCACACCGTCGAGACGGCGGGCACGCACGACTACGTCTGCATCCCGCACGAGGCCGCAGGCATGGAGGGCACAATCGTCGTCGAGAAGTGATCGATCCCGGCGGTTCGCCCTGACCGCCGTCCGTTCCCCGCCGCCGTGGGCACTCCTCCTCCCCGCACTCCGTCACTTCGCGGTGTCTTCGCCGGGCGTCGTCGCTCTGCTTCCCGTCGAGCCTCGCGCCCGTCGGCGCCGCGTCAGGTCGCTCCGTGAGTACGGGAATCGCCCTCGATTCCGCCTCGACGAACGACCGACTGCGCGGTTGAGCACCCCGCTCGCTCCAGTACGATGACCGACAGCGAGGGACGGCCGAAGAACAGCGCCAGTGCCCGAGCGTCGAGACGTGCGAGCAGTCCGTCGATCCCAATCGAGAGCGGGGCCTGGCGTCACTGACGCCGGCCCTCGGCGTGTCGAGATCAGTGGACGCCGACGACGACGCGAAACCAGGTTCCGTTGTAGCGGACGTATTTGGGACGGGACTCGTTGTAGAAACTCCACCCGTCCGCGGCGACTCGCCCCCACCCATCGCCTCTTCGAACGTCCGTCGGCGGGCGGCGCTGAGGTTCCGAACCGTGGTCGTCTCGTTTTCGGGAACCGTCTCCGGCATCGACTGGTTCTCTACCTCCACGACGTGCACGAACTGGTGGGGGCTCGCCTTCCGCTCGGAACCCGGGCTGGCCGACGCCGGCGGCTCCCGTGACGTCGGCTCGGGCGCCGTCGGCGAGGGCTCGCCGTCGCCCGCGGGCGCGTCCCCGAGACAGCCGGTGAGTGTGCCGACCCCCACCCAACAGACGGCGACGAAGTCACGGCGTCGCATATACAACGGTTCCATCGACGACGGAAACTCCCTTCTGCCGAGCGATACGTGCTCGCGTGGCGCCGGCACCTGCGGCGACCGACGGTGGCCGTCACCGGCCGAAAGCTTCTGGGCGCTCCTGCCCCCACGGTTCCCCATGTACCGCCGGGGCCACTGGGGCGTCTCCCTGCTCGTGTTCGCGCCGGTCGGCTTCGTGCTCGTCCTCGCCGGGCGGCCCGACCTCGCCGTCGGCGGCGGTGCCGCCATGCTCTGGTTGTCGATGCTTCCCGATTACGACCACCGCGTGCCCGTCATCTCCCACCGCGGCCCGACCCACACCCTCGCGTTCGCCCTCCTCGTGGGCGCCGTCGGCGCCGCCGCCGGATTCGGCCTCGCAGGTGTCGTCGACGGCGGCCGGCCGACGCTCGTCGCCGCTGGCTTCGGCATCGGCGTACTCGCGGTGCTCGCTCACCTCTGCGCCGACGCGCTGACGCCCGCGGGCGTCCCGCTTCTGTGGCCGCTCTCCGGCCGCGAGTTCTCGCTGAACCTCACCCGTGCCGACAACACGCTGGCCAACCTCGCCCTCTTCGCCCTCGGCCTCTGTGCCGTCGCCGTCGCGACCGTGGTGGCCGTGCGTGTGGCGTGAGCTTTTGTGGGAGCCGTTCCCAGGAGGCCCATGAACGACGACGCGATGCGGCGGTTCCCGGTGCCCGACTACGACGACCTTCCGGCCGACCTGCGCGACCGTATCGACGAAGAGACCGAACGCGCGGGCTTTACGCCCAACGTGTTCGCGGCGATGGCGTACGCACCCGATCACTTCCGGGCGTTCGTCGACTATCACGACGCCCTCGTCGAGGGGACGAGCCTCGACCGCGAGGAAGTGGAGATGATCGTCGTCGCCGTCTCCGGCGTCAACCACTGCTACTACTGCAACGTCGCCCACGGGGCGCTGGTTCGGCTCTACGCCGACGATCCGACGCTCGCCGACCAGCTCGTCGCCAACTACCGGACGGCGGATGTGAGCGACGAGCGACTGATCATGCTCGACGTAGCGGTGACACTCACCGAGCGCCCGGCCGAAGTGACCGACGCCGACCTCGAAGCGTTAGCCGAGGCGGGATACTCCGAGCGGGAAATCTGGGATATCGGCGCCGTGACCGCCTTCTTCAACCTCAGCAACCGACTGGCGAGTTTCGCGGATATGCGCCCGAACGAGAAGTTTCACACGCTCGGTCGGGAGTGACGGCGCCGTTTCGCCGGTTGACGAAACACCGCTTCGAACGCCCAAAACTGTGTGTCCGTGTCCTTCAGAACGAACTATTCGATAGACTACGTTTTTTGCGTGACTCCCGGAAACCTTATATCTCTGCTTTTCGTCGTATGCAACGCAATGGCGACAGGTACGGTTGCGTTCTTTAACGACACTGGCGGTTACGGGTTCATCGAGACTGAAGATTCGGACGAAGACGTCTTCTTCCACATGGAAGACATCGGCGGTCCGGACCTCGAAGAAGGACAGGAGGTGGAGTTCGACATCGAGCAGGCCGACAAGGGCCCGCGAGCCACCAACCTCCAGCGACTGTAGGTTCGGGCCGTCGCCCGGCCACACCACAGCGACGCTGGACGACTCTCTCCCATTTTCACCCTCGTCGAGCCACGGCTACAGCTCGCCGCTCGCGGCTCGCTCCCGGAGCCGCGCCGCCCGCTCACGGATCGCCGCCCACTCCGAGTCGGACTTCCGGTCGGCCTGGGCGTACATCAGCCCCATCCGGCCGGTGCCCCGCAGGGTCTCCTCGTGTTCCTGCAGGCAGTCCCAGTAGAGCGCGTTGAACGGACAGGCCCGCTCGCCCGTCGTCGCGTCGACATCGTACCGGCAGGCGTCGCAGTGGTCGCTCATCCGGTCGATGTAGTTGCCCGAGGCCGCGTACGGCTTCGAGGTGAAGGCGTCGGTGGCGAACGCGCCCATCCCGAGGACGTTCGGCGTCGTCACCCAGTGGTAGGCGTCGACGAAGCCGAACTGGAACCACTCGTTCAGTTCGTGCGGGTCGGCGCCGAACAGGAGCGCGAAGTTCGAGAGTACCATCAGGCGCTCGATGTGGTGGGCGTAGCCGTGGTCGAAGACGTGGGAGACGGCCTCGTCCAGACACTGCATCTCGGTTTCGCCGTCGTAGTACAGCGGCGGCAACGCCCGGGAGCGGTCGAGAAGGTCATCTTCCGCCAGGCCGGGCATCGTCCGCCGGTAGACGTGGCGCATGAACTCCCGCCACCCGAGCACCTGCCGGACGAATCCCTCGACGCTCGCGAGTGGTGCCGCGTCCCGCTCCCAGGCGTCGACGGCGGCGTCGACCACTTCGCCAGGGCGGAGGAGGCCGAGGTTGAGTGACGCGGACAGCAGGGAGTGTGCCAGCGCGAACTCCCCGCCGACCATCGCGTCCTGGTAGGGGCCGAACTCGGAGAGGCGGTGGGTGACGAACTGTTCCAGCGCGTCGAGCGCCTGCGCCCGCGTTACGGGCCACGCGAACCCCTCGCCCGTCCCCCAGGTGTCGAACCGGTCGTCGACCCAGTCGAGGGTGTCGCGGGTCAGGTCGTCCGGCTCGAACGCGGGGACGGGTGGCGGCGACCAGCTTTCGGGGGGTGTCTCGCGGTTCTCCTCGTCGTAGTTCCACCGCCCACCGACGGGGTCGTCGCCGTCCAGCAACACGTCCTCGCGGCGGCGCATCCAGCGGTAGAACGGTTCGTGGCGGAACGACTCCTCCTCGCCCGCCCACTCGTCGAACGCGGCGGGCGAACACAGGAACCGGTCGTCGGTGCGGAGGGTCAGCGACCCGCCGCGGGCCTCGACCAGGTCGCGGAGGCGGTCGGCGGCGCCGTGACTCGGCGGGCGCATGAGACGCAGGTTGTCGCCGGGATGGGCGGCGAAGTGGTCGTCGAGGGCGTCGCCGAAGGTGTCGGCCCGCCGGTAGTCCACGGTGTAGCCCGCCGCGCGCAGGTCGTCGCGGGCGTGACGCATCGCGGCGAACACGAGGCCGAGTTTCTGTGGGTGGTAGGGACGGCGGTCGGCGAAGGCCGTCGCCTCGATCATCAACACTCGATCCACTCCATCGAGGACGTGGCTCTCCGGGTGAAGCTGATCGCCGAGAAGCCAAGCAGTCGTCGTGTCGCCCGCGGCCATAGCCTCCGTTCGCACCCGACGCGCAAAACGGTGTGGCCGCCCGCGCCGTAGCTTTTTGTCCCGCCGCGTCGACTCCCGGACATGGAGTACACCACCCTCGGGGACACCGGTCTGGAGGTGTCGCGACTCTGTCTCGGCTGTATGAGCATCGGGTCGAGCGACTGGCGCGACTGGGTGTTGGACGAGGAGGAGGGTATCGAACTCGTCGACCGCGCCATCGAACTCGGGATCAACTTCTTCGACACTGCCAACATGTACTCGAACGGGGAGTCGGAGCGCGTCCTCGGGAACGCTCTGGAGGGGCGGCGCGACGAACAGGTCGTCGCCACGAAGGGCTACTTCCGGATGGACGAGGACGACCCCAATTCCGGCGGTCTCTCGCGGAAGGCCATCGAGCAGGAACTGTCGAACTCGCTGGATCGCCTGGGGATGGACACGGTTGACCTCTATCAGATCCACCGCTGGGACGACGATACGCCCATCGAGACGACGCTTCGCGCCCTCGACGACGCGGTGCGGCGCGGCCAGGTGCGCTATCTCGGCGCGAGTTCGATGTGGGCCTACCAGTTCGCGGAGGCGCTTCACACGAGCGACCGACTCGGCCTCGACCGCTTTGTCACCATGCAAAACCACTACAACCTCGTCTACCGCGAGGAGGAACGCGAAATGCTGCCCCTCTGTGAGCGGGAGGGCATCGGAGTCATCCCCTGGTCGCCGATGGCGCGGGGCTATCTCACCCGCCCCGACGAGGACATCGACGCGACGACGCGGGGGGCGACCGAGAAACGGATGTACGAACACCCGTACCGCGAGGGCGGCGGCCGCGAGGTGAACGCTCGCGTCCAGCAACTCGCCGAGGAGCGCGGTGTGAAGATGGCCCAGATTGCGCTCGCGTGGGTGCTCCACAAGAACTGGGTCGACGCCCCTATCGTCGGCACGTCATCGGTCGAACACCTGGAAGACGCGGTCGAGGCCCTGGAGATCGACCTCAGCGACAGCGATATCGAGTTCCTAGCGGAGCCGTACGAACCCGTGCCCGTCTCCGGCCACGACTAGAGGACGCCGCCGCCGGTGCGCACCGTCTTCAGATCCTCGATATACGTCTCTTCGCGTCCCTCCTGGCCCCGATAGGCGCGTTCGACGTAGCCGTCGCCGTTCACCAGGAGGACGAGGCCGATGTGGTTGAACATGTACTTCCCGCCGTCCTCGGGGGTGGTGCGCCGGAAGACGAACCCGAACTCCTCTTCGAGGACGGTTCGCGCCCGGTCGCGACCCTCGGGGCGCAGGAAATGCCAGTTGCCGGCGTCCAGGTCGACGTTCATCTTGTCCGCGTAGTCGCGGAGGGCCGCCGCGGTGTCTCGCTGAGGGTCGAACGTGATGGGGTAGAAGCCGACTTCGTCGGCGTAGTCGTTTTCGATGCTGTGGATCTGTACCTCGCGGAGCGCCGAGATGAGGCGGGGACAGACGCTCATACAGTTGGCGTAGAAGAAACTCACGAACGCGGGCCGATCCACGCCGCGCAGGTCGATCCGCTCCCCGGTCAGCGGGTCGGGGAAGGTCACGTCAGGTATCCGCTCGCCCCACGCCGGATAGGCGAGCGCCTCGCTCGTCACGCCGCCCTTCCGGTCGGGTTTCCCGAGCGTCGTGTTCGGATCACCGCCGCCGAGACAACCGGCCGTCGCGCCGACCCCCGCGACGCCGAGCGCCTGGAGATACGTGCGTCGGTGCATACGACGACCCAGGTGGTCGACGGCTAAAGCCGGTCTGGTCTGTCCGTCGAAGGTGTTACACCAGTCCGAGATATCGGAGCGAGGCGACGATTTGGGCCACTCCGGCGAGGATCATGACGGCCGCGGCGAGTCGCTGGACGGTGCCGACGTGACCGCTCCACGCCCGGACGGCGTCGCTCCCGACGGCCGAGAGGAGCGTCACGCCGGTCAGCGGGAGGGCCGTCGCCGCGGCGTAGCCGCCGAGGACGACCGCTGCCCGCCCGGGTGCGAGGGTCAACGACTGGGTGAGGACGCCCAGCAATACGGGGACGACACAGCCGGCGGCGGCGAGGGCGTAGCCGCCGCCGAACGCCGCACACCCCACGACCGACCCCCGTCGAGCGGGGAGGCGGAGGTGGAGCGTCGGTGCGCGGTCGAACAGGAGGAGCCCGCCGAACCCGACGAGCGCGACGCCCACCAGCGGTTCCAGAAGCGGCAGGTGTCGCGCGAGGCGCTGGCCCACCGCGAGCAGGAGACCACCGATCCCCGCGAGGACGACCACCGCGCCAGCCGAGGCAGCGACGCCGCGCAGGACGGCGCCGCCGAGTCCAGTTCCGTCACGGACGGTGTAGCCGACATAGCCCGGCAGGAGCGGGTAGGCACAGGGTGCGAAGAAGGTGGCGAGCCCGGCGCCGACGGCGAAGGTGAACGTTCCGAGGAAGCCGGCGTCTGTCATCTACAGCACCGACGAAATCGTCCGATCGAGCGTTTCGGTCGACGCCACGCCGCCGTGCGTCCAGACGACCGATCCGTCGCCGTCAGTCACGGCGAGATAGGGGAGGCCGCCCGCCCCGAGCGCCGCGAGCAGGTCGCCCTCGGGGTCGTGGCCGAGCGTCCACCGGCCGTCGTTGTCGCGCCACCACGCCCGCAGGTCGTCGCGGGTGAGGCCGCCGCCGAACCGTTCGTTGGTGACCGAGATGAACGCCACGCGGTCGCCGTAGCGGTCGTAGACGGTTCCGAGCGCGTCCATCTGTTCGACACACGGCCCACACCAGGTCGCGAAACAGTCGATCACGGTCGGCGTGCCCGGCGTCGGCACCTGCGCTGTACCGGCGGCCGATCCGACCACGTCGACGGTCGTCACCTCGACGGGGAGGCGGTCGCTCCGCCCGTCGGCGCCGAGTCGGGGGCCGCTCGCCACGTACACACCGGTGCCGACGAGGCCCGCTCCCGCCAGTCCGGCCAGCAGGTGTCGGCGGCCGAGCGACCGCCCGTCGCTCGCGTCGTCGCTCATTGCCCATCGCTTCGCCCCCGACGAATAAGTGCAGCGTGGTGTGTGCCTCGAATCTACAGGCGGAGTAGGCCGAGTGCCTCGGGGCTTGACCCCGAGGCGGTTCACCGTTCAGCCTCGATGGCCGACGCGACGGCGTCGTACGTCGGCGTAACTGACTCCCCGGCGACGAACACCGCGGGCGTGCCGTCCGCTCCGCGGTCGATGGCGGCCTGGCGGTCGGCTTTCACCACCGGGCGGTAGGTCTCGTTGACCGCGTCGGCCTGGATCGCACACCTCGGCGCCCCCACCTCGTTCGCGAGGTCGGTGAGCAGGCCGAGTGAGAAGTCCTCCTGGTTCTCGAACAGCAGATGCGCGTACTCGAAGAACGTCTCGTCGTCCGTCTCGTCTTGCACCCCGCGGGCCGCGCTCGCGGCCTGCCACGACCACCGCTCGTCGACCGGGATCGGGAAGTCGTGGAACTCGTAGCGAACCACGCCGGTCTCGACGTACTCCGTCCGAATCTCGGGGAACACCTCCAGGCTGTAGGTGGCACAGTGGGGACACGCGAAGTCCTCGAAGGCGGCGACGGTCACGGAGGCGTCGCTCGCGCCCAGCGTCGGTGCGGGCAGTTCGGACACTGTCGGTTCCGGGTCGACGTCACAGCCGTTCGTGCCGCCTTCGCCGCTCCCGCCGCCACCGAGGCACCCTGTGACGAGACCGATGCCGGCCGTCGCGGCGAGATACGCGCGCCTGGTACGCTCCATACCCCGTGGTGGTGGCTCCCCAACGTATCGCTTCCGGTCTCCGGGATTCGTCGCCGTCGGCCCGCCCGCACGGCGAATCAGGGCGCTTTTATGCGATCCGGCGGAAGGTCGTACCATGAGCTTCGAGAAAGACGACGAGGTCGTACTCCACGACAAACACAGCGAGTACGACGGCGACGTCGGAACGATCACCCAGGTGATGGAGACGATGTTTGGCGACGCCACCTACACGGTCAGCTTCGAGGATGGACAGGAAACCGGCGTTCCCGAGGACGCTCTCGAACCCGCCGACGGCGACGAGTAATCCGGACGACCGCTCCGCATGTCGAGTGTCCCCTTTCACTACGTCGATCTGCGCACGTTTTGTTACGCCACGGAAGACGCGAAACGCGTCGAACAGGCGCTCCGCACCTATCTCCCCGAGGAGACGGAGGTGGAGCGGCAGGTGACGACGGGACACCACGGCGACCGGATCGCCGTGCTCTCGGCTCGACTCGAGAACGCCGACGACGTGCGGTACGTCCTCGACCGACTGGTCGACCTCCCCGAGTACGACACCTTCCTCACCGAACTCGACGACCGCGTCTCCGAGGACTGTTCGCTGTATCTCACGCTCGACAAACAGGCCGCCTTCCGGGGCGAGGTACGCCAGGGCGACGGCATCACGCTCCGGGCGAAAGTCGAGGCCTACCCCGCGAACCGCGAGGCGGCCGTCGAGAACGCCCGTGAGGCGCTCGAAGCCCGGGCGAACCGCGACTAGCCGAGCAGCTCGTCGATCACGCGGTCGGCGCCGACGAACCCGTCTTCCAGTCGTGCCACCGGGGCTCCCTCCTCGAACAGTACGAGCGTCGGGACGCTCCGGATGTCGTACGCGTCGATCAGCGTCGGGTCGTCGCGGGGATTGACCAGGACGACCTGGACGCCCGTCTGCTTGCCGACGACGCTCAGTACCGGTTCCATCGCGGCACAGGCGCCACAGCCCTCGGTGTAGAACTCCACGAGGACGCGGTCGTTCTCGTCGACGACGGCGTCGAGGGCGTCGGCCGTCTCGACGTGTGTGGGTTTCGGGGTCGCTGCTTCCGTCTCGGTGTCTTGCATACGCCACCTACGCGGTCGGGAACCGTGAGTCGTTCGCTAGGGCCACTTGATCCCACAGCCACGCGAGGGGCCGGGATCGAGGTCGACGGGGTCGCCGGCGCGGATGGCGTCGATGGCCTGGCGGATGTAGCACTCGGTGGCCTCCTCGTCGGGGCCGAGGGCGTCGTCCAAGCGGCCGTGGTACGCCAGCCGATACTCGCCGTCCTCGCGTCGGAAGAGGAACGGGTCGGGCGTACAGACGGCGCCGTAGGCGCGGGCGACCGCCGCCGTCTCGTCACGGAGGTAGGCGTCGTAGTCGATGCGGCCCTCCTCGACGAACGCCTGCATCTTCTCGAAGGAGTCCTCGGGGTACTCCTCGGCGTCGTTGGCGTTGATGCCGACGACCGCCACGTCGTCCTCGTCGGCCAGGTCGTTCAGGAGGTCGAACTTCGCCTGGGCGTACGGGCAGTGGTTACAGGTGAAGACGACGAGCAAGGCGTCGGCGTCGAAGGAGTCGAGCGTGTGCGTTTCGCCGTCGACACCGGGGAGTTCGAAGCCGGGCGCGGGGTCACCGTCTTCGAGTTCCGAATCGGATTCCTGGAGTGCCATATCCGCGGTACGGCCGTCGCAGTGAAATACTGTGGGCCCGCGGCAACCGGCACTGTTCAGATTAGAGTTGAAGGATGAGGCGGTGCGATTTGCTAGTGATCT
>JBDGTP010000052.1:0-13332 GCA_042216725.1 Haloplanus sp. | reverse complement strand
CGACGGCGTCCTCGTGGAGTTCGAGGTCGGCACACGACACGTCGCCGAGGACGCGAACCCCCTCGTCGAGGCTGACCGTCCCGCCGCGTGTGGTCACGTCGCCGTGGATGCGGGTGCCCGACCCGACGGCCACGTCGCCGCGGGCGCGGAGGCTCCCGAAGACGTTGTTGTCGGCGCCCATCTCGATTTCCTGGGCGCGGAGGTTGCCGTGGAGACGGCAGCCGTCACCGACCTGCGCCGGCGTGGAGACGCGCCAGGAGTCGTCGGACACGTCGCTCCCGCGCGGGATTACCAGCGGGTCGTCGGGAGCGTCGCCGCCGAGCGCTTCGGCGATTTCCTCGGCGGCGTCCGTCTCGCCCACCCGGAGCAGTTGCGAGAGGACGATGAAATAGAAGACGAGCGTCGGAACCGGGTTGCGGATCACGATCCAACCGTTGGCCTCGAACCCGTCCTCGATCTCCACGTCGTCGCCGATATCGAGGTCACCCGAGACCATGAGCTGCCCGCCGACGTGGACTCGTTCACCGAGGTAGGCGTCGTCGCCGACGAGAACGTTCCCGGCCACGTCACACCACATATCGAGTCGGCAGTCCCCCTCGGCTTCGATGTCGCCGCCGAACCGGACGCGCTCGCCGGCCACGAGGTTCCGGCCGCGGACGCCGAACTCGACGGTGCTCTGGCCGCCGACGATCACGTCACCGTCGGTCACGAGGTCGTGCTCCTCGACGGTCGTTCCGTCGGGGATCTCTAGCGCGTCGAGTGGGTTCCTCCCGAGTGCCACGCGCGTGTGTTGACGCTACTGTTATTAAAACGGCCGTCAGACGGCCGTCGGACGACGGGAAAGGCAGGGTTTTGAGGGCGCACCGACTACCGGTTGGTATGACTGCGCTCTCCTTCGACGACCAGGGTGTCGATGTCGTCTACGAGGGAACCGAGTTCCGACTGGAGAAAGAACTGATCGAGGAGGCAGTCGGGAAGTCCTATCCGGACGTAACCGACCACGAAGTGCTGCAGATAGTCGAGAAGAACCCGTCGCTCGGCGGCGAGCCCCGGCGAATCGGCGATATCGTGGACTAAGTGTCGACGTGTGCCGTCTCGGCGACGTTCCCGTCGGTGCGGCCGAGACGTTCCTCGATGCCGACCCGGAGGATGGACTTGGCGATGGCGATCCCGCCACGGAGCGGGTCGAGTTTCGTCTCGCCCGCACGCTCCCGGTAGTCGATGGGCACCTCCGTCACCCGGACGTTGCGGGCGACGGGTCGCATCAGGAGTTCCGCCGAGAGGCCGGTGTTTTCGGTCCATCCGATTCGATGGAGCAGGTCGCGCCGGTAAGCGCGCATCCCCGTCGTCACGTCGTGGAGGCGCCGGCCGAGAAGCAGGCTGGCGAGGCCGGCGAAGACCCGGTTGCCGAAGCGGTTGAGCGCCGGCATCGTCTCCGCGCCGGGCGTGATGCGGTCGCCGCTCACCACGTCGTAGCCCTCGTTGATCCGATCCAGGAAGTCGGGCAGACGCTCCATCGGATAGGTGTCGTCGCAGTCGGTGGTGACGACCACCGGCCGATCCGGCGCGAGCACCGCCTCGCGGACGGCGACGCCGTAGCCCTGCGGTTCCTGTTCGATGACGCGGGCGCCCATGCCACGCGCGATGTCGGGTGTCCGGTCGTCCGACCCGTCGACACAGACGACTTCGGCCCGCCCGTCGGTCACCCGGTCGATATCAGCGAGCACGCTCCCGATGGCCGCCTCCTCGTTGTACGTCCCCATGACGACGGCCACGTCGTCGAAGGTGTAGTCGCTCATACTCCTACCAGCGAACGCCCACACTTGAACGTTTAGGTTTGCCTAAAACGTCGCGTCGGCCGGGCAGCAGGCGTCGTGGAGACGGGTGGTGACGACGTTCGCGAGACGTTCGAGGTTCCGCGTGTCCTCGCGGTTGTAGGAGACGAGCGTGTCGAGGGCGGCGTCGTCGCCGCGTTCGTACTCGCGCCAGAGCCGGACGGCGTCCTCGCCGGCCAGGTCGGGTCGGTCACGGTCGATTCCTACCTCCCGTTCGATGCGCTTGAGACCGCCGGTCAGGTCGAGGCGGCGACAGGGATACATCAGGTCGAGGTGGGGCGCGGTGATGTCGAGGTCGAACGACTGTTCGAGGAAGGGCACGTCGAAGCGCGCGCCGTTGAACGTGACGATGAGGGACGCGTCGGCGAATCGCTCGCGGAGCGCGTCGGTAGTGAGGTTGTCACCGGACACGAGCGTCTCGGTGTCGCCGCCGCGGTGGAAACTCACCGTCGTCACGTCGTTGCGGTCGGCGTCGAGGCCGGTGGTTTCGATGTCGAAAAAGAGCGCGTCGTCGCGGAAGTTCTCGTAGAGGCGCCAGCGCTCGCCGGTGGGAAAGGAGTCGTCGAAAAAGCGGGCGTCACCCCGTCGGAGGTGATCGGTCGCCAGGTCGACAAAGGAGTGGATGCGGTCGGCGGTAGTCGGCCCGACGACGGAGCCGTCGAACTCCTCCCAGTGGGTGATGCCCGCCTCCCAGAGACGCCGCTCGGTCGTCTCGCCCACGCCCCGAACCGGGATGAAGCTGTTCTCGATGCGCACAGCTCTACTGGCGGGGCGGAGGGCAAAAACCTCGCGCTACGCGAACGGCGAGGGGCCGCCGCCGGGCGGCGACCACCCGGACGGCTTCAACTGGACGTACGCCCGCGCGCCGATGGCCGAGGAGACGACGCCGGTCACCGCACCGACGACCACCGTCACCGCGGTGATGGCGGGCGGCGAGACGCCGACGAACTGGAGGATGATGCCGGGGAGGGCGCTCACCAGGCCGATGGCGAAAACGACGAGCAACAGGAGGAACACGCCGAGGCGTTCCCCCTTGGTCAGTTCCCACCCGTCGCGCAGGGCGTCGATGGCGTTCTTGTCCTCGACGATCACCTCGAACTGGACGAAATACAGCGCCACGGCGAGGTAGATGCCGGGGAGAACGAGCAGTACGGTGCCGAGGCCGATCAGGACGTTGACGATGAACCCCGCGACGAGGGCGTTCACGACGACCCAGCCGAACCGGCGGGTCACGCCCTGCGGGAAGGTGCGCCGGGCGTCGCTGACGAACGTCCGGATGGTGACGACGCCGACGGCCTGGGCGACGACAATCTGTGCGAGAAACAGGGCGACTGCGACCGGGAGGCCGACATCGAGTGCGAGCGGACTCGCCCCGCCCGCGCCGGAACCGGCGCCGGGCGGCATCCCGGCGCCAGTCGTGGAGTCGGCCAGTTGGAGAGCGTCCGTTACGGCGACGGCGAGCGTCTGGGTCGTCACGGTCGATATCGCGCCGACGACGAGGTAGACAACCACGAGGATGGCGGCTACGCGCGTCAGGGCGCGGGAGAACCCATCTTCCAGTGCGGCAGGGATGTCGAGTGACATGAGGGCGTGTCGTGGCTCGTAGTCGACCACCATATAGGTGGGGTCCGCGAGCGGCGGCGATGATCGGCCGGAGCGTCAGGGGGAGGGGACGAGCGGCGGGGGGAACCGGGGCCTCAGTCGCCGGTCACGGGTTCCTCCGGCGTGTCTCCGGTCGAGACGGTCAGCGCGAGGCCGTCGTCGCCGAGATCGACGGTGACCGCATCGAGCGTCGCTTCGAAGACGGTGCGGTGGTGACCGTCGGCGTCGTAGGTCAGGCGGGAGGTCACGAGGCCCGCGTCTTCGAGGCGATTGAGACGGCGGTAGACGGTCGCCCGCGACGCGTCACACGCGTCGACCAGGTCACAGGCAGGGCGGGCGTCCGTGTTGATCGCTTCGAGAATGGTTCGACTGTAGTCGTCTTCGAGGAGCGCCAACACCTCTTCCGTTTGCTCCTCCGTCGTCGCTACGTTACGGGTCGATGGGACGGTAAATGGCATCGGATGTCGATAGCGACTACACACCGCCATCCCCCAAATCCACTGTCAACGAACGTTGGCCCCGCGACTCGTCGAGGCTAAACATATCGTGTCGGAACGCCCCGTGTCTCGTGCGGTGAGACACGACCCGTCCGGTGGGGTGATCGTGGCTCGGTCAGGCGTCGTCGGAGTCGAACAGGAGTTCGAAGGTCTTCCGCTCGGCGAGACGCAGGTGTTTGTTGAGCGTCGGCTGGGTGATACCGAGTCGTTCGGCCACGTCGCGGCCGTCGTTCTCGCGGGGCCACTCGAAGTAGCCCGCATCGAGGGCGGTCGTCAGCGCCTCGTGCTGGCGGTCGGTGAGGCGCTCGATCACCCGGTTTCGGAGTTCGCGTGGCGTTCGCTCCTGGCGCTGGTGCTGTCGCTTGGCGACGAGGTCGAGCGTCGGCGCGAGTTCCCGCAGACGGTCGGTAAACGAGCGCACGTCGGCCTGTGCCGACACCTCGACCGCGATGGTCGTCTCCGTGGGCGTCGCGGCCGCTCGGCGGAGGATCGCGCCGTACTCCGCGAGCGGTGAGCCGAACCAGGTGTCGGTTCGCGACTCGACGAGCGTCGAGTCGGGGTCGTCCGTGACGACCGACACCTCGCCGGGGAGGGTTCGGGCGGCGACGGCGGCGGCGTCGGCGGCCTCGCCTTCGAACGTGAAGAAGACGCTCACGCCGCCGTCGCGGGCGACGGTTCGCTCGTGGCGCACCCGACAGCCGGCCTCGCGAGCGGCGCGAACGAAGGGGAGATCAACGTGGGCGTCGGCGTCCTCGCCCCGGAAGACGAGTTCGACGGTCTCGTCGGATTCGAGGGCGCGACGGCGTTCGATAGCCGCGAGCGCGTACCCCACGGACGTGCCCAACTGGTCGAGTACGTCCCGGGAGCGGTCGCCGAAGGCGTTCGGTTCGGACGCGGCCACGGTGAGTACCCCGTGTGTGATGCCGTCGTACGTCAGCGGGACGGCACAGATGGACTGAACCCCTGCGGCGAGGGCGTGTCGCCGCCAGTCGCCCGTCGCGCCGTCGGCGACCAGCGAGTCGACGGCCTGTACGTCCTCGGTGCGCCAGGCCCGCACCGCGGGATGCAGGTCGGGATCGGCGGCGGTCGTCGTCAGATCCGCCGCCTCGACGGACGCGGTGGACGCGCCGACGACGACTCGCGGTGTGAGGCGGTCGGCGCCGACCTCGACGCCGCCGATCCAGGCCCGTTCGTACGGGCCGGTGCCCGCCAGCCGATCACAGACCGCGTGCTCGACCTCCGCGGCGTCCGACGCGTCGGTGATGGCCGTCTCCACTTGCTGGGTGAGGCGGGCGATTCGATCCAGTCGCTCGGCCCGTGCGGTCTGTGTGCGGAGCCGTTCTTCCTGTACGGCGAGGCGTCGCTGCCCCCGGAGGTGATTCAGCGCCGCTTCGAGGGTCGCCGCGAGGACGTGTGCGGCCTGGATCGTGTCCGGCGCGAGCGAGCTATCGGGCGCCCCGACCAGCAACACGCCGTGGTTCCCGAGTGCGAGCGCGCGCCAGTCGGACAGGTCGGCGGGGTCGCTTCCGGCCTCCGACGGCGTGACGACCGTCCCGGTCGCGAAGGACTCCCAGAGTGGCCCGCCGTCCGGCGTCACGACCCGGTTCCGGAGCGCATCGGGCACCCGCCCGTCGACCACCTCCGGACGGAGAACGCCCTCGTCGTCGTCGTAGAGGAAGGCTCCGACGGTCGCCAGATCGAGCGTTTCGGTCGCGGCTTCGACGGCGATCCGTGCAGCCGCCGCCGGCCGATCCGCGGTCGTGAGATCCTCCGTCGCGGCGTTGAACGACGCCATCCGCCGCTCGCGCTCCTTGCGCTCGGTGATGTCACGACTGACGATCACGATTCGCGGCGGGCCGTCCGCCCACTCGGTGGGGTAGAAATCGGAGTGTACCCACCGGACTTCACCGTCCGGGCGCTCGATACGGTACTCCCGTGCGTAGCGATCCGCCGCCTCGCCGGTCTCCACGTCGCGTCGAATGCCCTCGACGAAGCGCCGGTAGCCGGCTTCGTCGTCCTGGTGGAGCGTCCCGAAGAAGCCGTCTTCGTACCGTTCGTGGAGGTTGTCGAGTGGCTGTCCCCAGATCTCTTCGTACCCCGAACTCAGGTAGTCGGGGTCGGGTGAGGCACGGTCGAGTTCGTCGATGGGCGCGAGAAAGACGGCCTCGTCGATGCGGTCGAGAATCGCCCGCAGGCGACGTTCGGTGCGCCGACGCTCGGTCACGTCCCGCGAGATCGTCAGCAGGTGCTCCTCGCCGTTGATCGTCGTCGGCGTCGCGGTCACGTCGAGCCAGCGCACCTCGCCGTCGGCGGTTTCGAGTCCCCACTCCAGTTCCTGGGCCTCGCCCGCCGCCACTACCTCGTCGATGATGGCCGCCGCACGCTCGGCCGTGTACCCCTCGTCGGTCGCACTCACCGCACCGATCCCCCGACCGACGAGCGTCTCGCGGTCGTAACCCGTCAGCTCACACATCCGGTCGTTGACCGCGACGAGTTCCTTCGTCTCGGGGTCGTAGACGTTGATCACGTCGGTGACGCCGTTGAAGATCTGTTCGTACTCGCGTTCCCGGCGCTTGCGCTCGGTGATGTCGCGGTCGATGGCCAGATACCGCGTCTCGCCGCCGATGACGGCTCTCGTTCCGCTGCTCTCTAGCCACCGTACCTCCCCGTCGCTGGTCTCGACTTTCCACTCCACCTGTATCGACTCACCGGAGTCGACGACCGAGCGGATGAGTTCTTTCCCGCGCTCGCCCGTGAACCCGTCCGACTCGACGCTGATGCCGTCGGCACCGCGTTCGAGCAACTCGGCCTTGTCGTAGCCGAGCAGGTCGCACAGGCTCTCGTTCGCGTCGACCATCTCACCCGACTCGGGGTCGTGGATCGAGATAGCGTCGTTGACGCCGTCGAAGATCTGTTCGTACTCGTGTTCCCGGCGCTTGCGTTCGGTCACGTCCTCGACGACGGTGACCAGCCGTGGTTCGGACGCCGCCCCGGTCACCGCCTCCTCGCCCGCACGTACTGGGTAGCTCCGTCCGCGGAGCCACCGCACGTCGCCGTCGGGGCGACGGAGACGCCACTCGAACTCGTAGCGATCCTGGGCGTCCAGTTCTGGTTCCGTCAGATCGGCGATCATCGACTCGACCGCCGCGACGAACCCCTCACGATCCGATTCGTGTACCTGCTCGCAGATCCCCATGGGCTTGCCGTCGAGGTCGTCGACCGGACGGCCGGTGATCTCCTCGTAGGCCTCGTTCACGTAGAACACCTCCGAGAACTCGGGGTCGGTGAGGAAGATGAGCTGGTCGATCCGGTCGGCGATCAGGCGGAGACGACGCTCGCTCTCGCGCACCTCGCGGGCGCGCTCGACCCGGTCGAGCGCCGTCGTCGTCGCCTCGGCGAGCGTCCGCGCCACGTCCAGCGTCGCCGGCCCGTACGCCCGCTCGTCGGGGAGGGCGGCGAGCAGGCCGTGTTCGCCGAGCGGGAGCAACAGACAGTCCGACGGGAGGCCGTCACCCGGCGCGTCGGCCGTCACGTCGTCACCGACGGCTCGCTCCGCGGCGTCGGCCGACAGCCGCCGGTCGAGGCCACGGGCGCTCGCGGCGTCGGTCGCCGCGGCGGGCGTCGGCGCGCCCCGAAACCAACACGCCGCCGCCGCGCCGAGTACCTCGCCCGCGGCGTCGACCGCCGTCTCCGCGACTCCCGCGGCGGTGTCGGTGGCCTGGAGCCGTTCGGTCGCGTCCTGTAACCCCCGGATCGCGCGTTCCTGACGCTCGCGTTCGGTCACGTCGCGGAAGTTCGCCATCGTCGCCGGTTCGCCCTCGTGCTGGATGCGCGAGACCATCAGATCCAGCGTCCGCACGTCGCCATCGGCCGTCTCGATCCGCACGTCGTACCGGTCGGGCGGCGACTCGCCGGCTACGCGGCGGCGGTGCCGCTCGCGAACCAGTTCCGCACTCTCCGAGGAGAACACTTCGTGAAACGGATGGTCGAGGAGCGTCTCCCGGTCGTAGCCGGTGATCTCCGTGAACCGTTCGTTGACGAACGTGAACTGGCCGTCCTGCACTACGACGACCCCGTCCGAACTCTGTTCGACCAGTGTCGAATACTTCTCGCGTTCCTCCGCGCGGATGCGCTCGCGGTCACGGTCGACCACCGAAACGAGCCGAGCGGCGAGCAGGTCGGGGTCGTCGTCGACCAGGCGGCGGGGGAGCGCCTCGGCGGCGCCGGCCGCGAGCGCCGCCGTCGTCCGGTCGTATCCGTCGACCAATACGACCACGGGTCGCGCCTCGGTCGCCGCCGCCGTGACGGCGGCACCGTCGACGCTACCGTCGTCGACGAGCAGGCAGTCCGTTCGTTCGGCGATTGCGCCCTCTCGAACCGCCGCCGCCGGGAGGGTGTCGACCGTGACCGACCCCTCGACCGCCGAGCGAACCCCCGCCACGGTCGCGGACTCCCCCACGACCCCGACGTGGAGCGACTCGGAACGGAGTGATGACATAGCAGACACACCTGGCGCGACCGTCGTAAAACGTTCGTTCACGTTACAGGATGCCGAAATCTCACGCCTGGAAACACGGGACTGAACCGAGGAGGAGTCGCCAGCGACGTACTCGACACCGGCCCGTTCGGCAGCGTCCCTCCGGGGGAGTCGGCCCGAATCGACGGACGCGGATTTCCCACCCGGTGGCCATCATGGCATGTTTGAATACACTCCGGTTCTTATCCATCGTCAATGACCGGTGAGGTGATCCTGGATACACTCCGCCGGATCAACCGCGAGATGATCCGCGCGGAGTCGCCGACTGAGCTGAAGCAGGCAGTCTGCACTGTGATCGCCGAATCGACGTCCTACGTCTTCGCTTGGATCGGCACCCGGGACGAGACGACAGGGGAAATCGTCCCCGAAACGTCGGCGGGGCTCGAAGCGGGGTATCTGGACGACATCTCGATCACCGTCGACGAAGGGACGACAGCGCAAGGACCGACCGGACGCGCCGTCCGTACCCGGGACGTACAGGTCACACAAAACGTCCTCGACGAGCCGGCGTACGAACCCTGGCGTGCCCAGGCGCGAGACCGGGGCTACCAGTCGAGCATCGCCATTCCGCTACTCTACGAGGAGACGCTCTACGGTGTCCTCAACGTCTACGCCGACCGCCCCGACGCCTTCGAGGCCCGCGAGCAAGAACTGCTCGCCGGCATGGGGGAGACGATCGGGTACGCCCTCCACAACTTCGAGGTGCAGGCACGGCAGCAACAACAGTACGACAACCTCTTCGAACACGCTCCAGTGATGTACGTGCTCACGCGCGACGAGGGTACACCCATCGTCGACGACTGCAACGGACGGTTCCTGACGAAACTCGGATACGAGAAAGACGAGGTCGTGGAACGGGAGTTGGCCGACTTCTACACCGCGGAGTCGATGCGCCGTCTCCACGAGGACGGCTACGAGCAGGCGCTCAACGGCGAGTTCAGACGCGAGAAACGGGATTTCGTCACCGCCGACGGCGACGTGCTACAGACCCGGATGCGGGCCGTTCCCCGCGTCGGCGCCGACGGCGACGTGATCGGAACGATCGTCCTGTATACGGACATCACCGAACAGAAGCAGGCCGAAGCGGTGTTGCAACACGCCAGGGCACTCGACGCGTCGATAGACGGGATCGCCATCTTCAACTCCGACGGGATGTGTGTCCACGCGAACGACGCCTTCGTGTCGCTCTACGACTACGACTCGTCAGCTGACGTGGAGGGCAAGTCCTACGACGCGTTTCTCGCCGACTCCGAACTGACTCGCGTCGAGGAGGCGGTGCCGTCGGCGCTCGACGAACGGGGAACCTGGCGTGGCGAGACGGTCGGCGTGCGCGCCACGGGGGAGACGTTCCCGGCCGAGGTGTCCATCGCGACCGTCGAGGACGTCGGCGCCGTCGTCATCGTTCGTGACGTGACCGACCGCGAGGAGCGCGAGCGGCAGCTCCGCGCCGAACGACAGCGCTATCGCGCGCTCACCGAGACGGCTCCGGACGCAATCTTCGTCGCCGATCCGGAGACGCGCGAACTCGTCGAGGCCAACACGCGCGCCGAGGAGCTGACCGGCTACTCCCAGTCCGAACTCGTCGGCATGCGACAGTCGCAACTCCACCCCGACGAGGAGCGATACCGCCAGCTCTTCGATACGCACATCGCGAACAGCGAAGCGTCCGGAGCCGCGATCAAATCCACGCTCGACGACGGCTCGGACGTCCTGATCGAGCGCAAGGACGGCGAGACGCGTCCGGTCGAGATCAGCGCGACCCTAGTCGAAGTCGGGGACGAGGAGTTGTTCCTGGGCGTGTTCCGGGACATCACGGAGCGCAAGGAGCGCGAGCGGCGCCTACGCGAACTCCGGGAGCAGTACGAGACGGTGTTCGGGAACACCCAGGACGCCCTGTTCCTGATCGACGTGACCGACGACGGATTCCGAATCGCGCGAATCAATCAACGCGAGGAGGCCCTCACCGGTCTCCGAACGGAAGAGGTCGAAGGGAAGTTCCTGACCGAGGTGTTCGACGAGGACACGGCGGCCCAGATCGAGGCACGATATCGGGAGTGTCTGGAAGAACGGGAGCCGATCACCTACGAGGAGGAACTGTCTCTGCCGGAGGGAACTCGAATCTGGCAGACCAAACTCACGCCGGTCATCGTCGATGGCGACGTGACCCAACTCGTCGGTGCCGCCCGCGACATCACCGACCTCCGAGGCTACGAACGCCAATTGGAGACCCAGCGCGATCAACTCCAACTCCTGAACCGGATCGTGCGCCACGACATCCGGAACGACATGACGGTCGTCCTCGGATTCGGCCAACGGCTCCGGGACGATATCGACGCCGAACACCGGGACGACCTCGACCGGATTCTCGAAACGAGTCGGCACACGGTCGAACTGACGAACACCGCCCGTGACCTCGTCGAGATGATCCGCAGAACCGAGGAACCCGAGATCCAGTCGACCACGCTCCGTGACGCCTTGACCGACGAAGTCGAGAACACCGACCGAAGCTACCCCACCGCGACGTTCGAACTGGGCGACGTGCCCGACGTGCGCGTGCGGGCGAACGATCTCCTCTCGGCCGTCTTCCGAAACTTGCTACACAACGCGGTTCAGCACAACGATAGCGACGAACCGCGGGTCGAAGTGACGGTAACCGACACCGACGACAGCGTTTGCGTACACGTCGCGGACAACGGATCGGGGATCCCCGACGAGCGCAAAGCCGACATCTTCGGGAAAGAAGAGCGCGGATTGGACAGCCCCGGCACGGGTATGGGACTCTACGTCGTCGATACGCTCGTCGATCTCTACGGGGGCGACGTGTGGGTAACCGACAACGAACCGACCGGGAGCGTCTTCCACGTCGAACTTCGGAAAGCCGACGCCGCGTGAGCGGTCGACCCGACGCATTTCTCGGTCGTCGGAACCGATTCGTATCGCAAAGTTGGGTTTATGCGTGGGACACGTGGCCCACCAAGTCGTCCGCTCCGAGTGCCGAAGTAGCAGGTGGGATCGAGCGCCACGACCATCCCCCGATCCGTGGCGACGGGGTGACCGATGACGTTGATGCAGGCCGCCAGCGACCCGAGCAGGTGTTCGAGCGGGGTCGCATCCGCGCCGACGACGAACTCGGCTGTCTTCGTCTCGATCCGCGTGCGCTTTGACCCCTCGCTGTGGCCGCCGGTTTCGATGGTCGTCAGTGATCGGGTGGTCGGATCCTCGGCCATACAGGGCAGTGAACGCACGAACACAGACTCCGATCTCCGACGCGTGCGTCGCTGCCCGCGACATCGGACGGGAGGTGTCGATAGCTCGCCCCCGACACCCGGAGACGAACACCTTCAGGGGGGTTGCTAGCCAACCGGCGACCGATGCTCGACATCGACGGATCGGACGGCGGGGGAAAGCTTCTGCGAACGGCGTTGAGCCTCGCGGCCGTCACCGACACGTCGTTCCGAATCGACCGGATTCGAGGGTCGCGGCCGAACCCCGGTCTCCGGGCCCAACACCTCGCCGCCGTGGAACTCGTCGCGGAACGCTGTGACGCCGACGTGGAGGGGGCGGAACTCGGCGCCGAATCGTTGACGTTCGACCCCGGTGACGCTCGTCGCTCCCCGCTGGAGGCGACCGTCGACACGGCCGGGAGCATCACGCTCCTGTTCGATACGGTCTTGCCGATAGCTGCGGCCGACGACGAACCGCTGGAACTCACGGCGACGGGTGGTACCGACGTGAAGTGGTCACCGACGATCCGATACCACCAGTCGGTGAAACTGCCGATGCTCGCTACCTGGGGGCTGGAGGCCGATATCGACCTCGTGAAAACCGGGTTCTATCCGGCCGGCGGCGGCAAAGCCACGTTGAAGACGGTTCCGTCGTCGCTGTCGCGGCTCGAACTCGACGAACGGGGAGCGCTATCCCAGGTGGACATCTACTCGAAGGCCGCCGCCGACCTCGCGGAGCAGGACGTGGCGGATCGCCAGGCGGCACACGCACGGAAACGACTCGACGAGATGGGGATTCCGACCGAAATCGCTCGCGTCGACTACGTCCCGACCCAATCAATCGGGTCGTCGCTGCTCCTGTGTGCCACCTACGATCACTCGCTTGCGGGCTTCGACGCGCTCGGTGAACGGGGTCGAACCTCGGAGGACGTGGCAGACGATGCCGTCGAGTCGTTCGAGGCGTTCCACGCTGGCGACGCTCCGGTCGACGTACACATGGCTGATCAGCTACTGGTGTTTCTCGCGCTCGCGGGCGGAACCATCCGGATTCCGGCCAGGACGACCCACGTGCGCACGAATCTGGATCTTATCGCCGACTTCGGGAGTGACATCCGATCTACCCGTCTGCCGGACGGCACGTTCCGCGTCGTGGCATCCGCCCACCCTGCTGTCCGATGATCGGCGTCCGTCGAACCACGGGAGCAGAAGTTGAGACGGGTCGTCTCAATGCATGCGATCCGAGCAACACTGTGCTCACTCAGTACAATTCGTCGTCCATCTGCGTTCGTGAAAAGCGAAGACGATCACTTTGATCAGATGATCGAGGGCAGAGGTCGTCGATCACGATTCCGGATCGCAGCGACCAGCGCCGAGACGAGGGAAATCGCCGCCGCTTCGACGCCGAACAGTCCCACCAACAGAACTGCGGCAATCTCATTGACGATGGGCGACACCAGCAGGAACGACCCCGACCGAGTGACGCGCCAGCGCCGAGCAGTCCCGCAAGGACAGGCACAGTCGAACACGAGCAAAACGGCGTACAGCACCCGATCCCGTCGCCGCGACACCACAATGAACAGCGGACGCTCTTCGGTAGACTGGCGGAACTAGCGGAACACATTGACAGCGATGCAATC
>JBDGTP010000061.1:0-13732 GCA_042216725.1 Haloplanus sp. | reverse complement strand
ACTCCTTCGATTTAGCGACCTATCCCGACGCCGTCTAGTGATTCAACACAGCCGTACGAAGTGGTTGGCCGTCGCGCTACGCCGGGGACGATAGCCAGCCAGATCCGGTCGATTGCCAGGGACGCCGACGCGTCGATGGTGTTCATCGGGAGCGAGAACGCTGGCCGCCTCGTCACGTCGCTGAGTAGCGTTGGCGAGACAGTCGCGGCCGACGACGCGTACGACGTGGTCATCGTCCGCCACCGGAAACCGTCCGGCGTCGAGAGTGTCGCCGACGCCTCGCCCCACCAGGAGTCGAAATCTGACTTCTACCTGTGACCCCGCGAGCGGCGAGTCACACGCGTGCCGGACGGCTGTCTGACGGAGCTATTTGTAGCCGTCGCTCGTGGCATCTACCCCATGGACGAGGGAGACGGACTGGCGGAGATGGAGACGGTCACCGTCGAACTGGACGCGGAGACGCTGGACGCAGTCGACGACATCGCGTTCACCGATCACCGGGATAATCGGGCGGCTGCGATCCGAACCCTCCTCGACGAGTGGCTGAAGTCACACGACGAGTGATCCCGGTTCCGGTGGAAACTCTCACTCGTCGCTGACGACCGTAACGTTCCGAAATTCGAAGCGAGGGCCATCGGCCTCGCTCTCGGTGGTGCTGTGTGACCAGTCGTGGGCATCGGCGACCGCACGGACGATAGCTACGTAGCGTGTGGAACGGTTGTACGTCCGGTCGCTAGACTGCGTGCGATCCGGCGGGCAATGACTTACAACGGATACTATAGGCCGAGGTCGCTCCCGCCGTCCGTCGTGAACGACGCGACCGCCGGCGTGACACCCTCCGAGTTGATAGCGAATCAGCAGCACGGCCAACACGAGGGTGACGACCATCCCGGCGCCACCCCAGCTGACGAGCCGCCGGGGCGACACGTCGATCCACTCCCAACCGTCTCCTGGCGATCACTCCTCTTCGGGTTCGGTTTCGACGACTTCGATCACCGAGAGCGGCACGTCACGGAGGGCGCCGCCAACCTCGCTTTTCGCGATGCGGGTGGCGTGGTTCTCACCGTCGGCGTTGAACACCTCGATTTCGAGCAGGAGGCCGACCAGCGCGGTGTTGGCGGCGATGAACGCCGAGTCGAACGGCTCGCCACAGGCCGGACAAGGGGTGACGCCAACCTCGACTTCGACGTACTCCTTATCCTGTTCGTTGAGCCGCTTGCCCGCTTCGCTGACCGCGACACCGATGGCGTCGTCGACGTCTTCGACATCGCGTACCAGCCAGGCCGCCTCCATGGCGACGAGATAGTTGCTCATACGTCCGAAATGCCGTCGAGTACCTCGTGTCTTGTGGTTCGTCCCGCGGCACCCCTGGTGTATCACCGCGGATCGGTGTCGAACCGGCAGTTATATCAGAAATCTATACGGTGTTGCACGAAGTTTAATGCCCCGGTAGCAACCATAGGCATATCGAGTCATCGATGAGTAGACAGAGGGGGGAGACGCTCTCCGCGGAGAGCGACGTGGAGGCGTCTAGCGAGGAACCAACCGAGCCGACGGAGAGGAGGTGTTCGATATTCTGTCGAACCGTCGTCGACGGTACGCGCTGTACGCACTGCTCGGCGACGAGACGGAGACCATCGGGTCGCTCGCCGAACAGATCGCCGCCTGGGAGAACGACTGCGCGATTTCGGACGTGACGCCCGCGGAGCGCAAGCGCGTCTACACGGCGCTCCAGCAGTCGCATCTGCCGAAACTGGAGCGCACGGGACTCATCACGTTCGACCGCGACAGCGGCCGCATCTACCCCACCGACACCGTCGACGACATGGACATCTATCTGGAGGTCGTCGGAGACGAACAGCTTTCCTGGGATCAGTATTACCTAGGGCTCTCGGCGGTGTCCATCGGTATCCTCGCTGCCGTCTGGCTCGATATTCCGCCGTTCGGCGCCCTCTCGCCGCTCGGCTGGATGTCGGTCGTCGTCGCGCTCTTTGGCGTCTCCGCGCTCGTCCACAACGTCCGGTCGTCGGGGCTTGATGGCACCACCGAACCGCCCGAAGTCGGCCGTCAGTCCTGAGGGGATGGGTTGCCACGGGCGACGACGAACAGACTCGCCACGAGCAAGAGTCCCGCCGCCGGCGTCGCATACCAGAGTGCGGCGAGGGACGCCCCCGTCACCCCGACTCCTACGGCGAACAGGATGCCGGGGCCACAGCAGGTCGCGCCGGTCAGCAACGCGGGCACCCCGGCGACGGCGCCCGCCGACTGCTCGACGCCACAGGCCCCCGGTGAGCGCCACGCGACGACCGCGACGGCGAGGTTCACGCCCACGAGACCGCCGAGCCCCAGTGCGACCCCCAGATCGAGGGGCGACACCAACAGCACGACCGGATCGACGACGATCCGAGCGACGGGTTCGAACGAGACGGGGCGGGTCTGGCGAACCGCCCGAGTGAGGGGATCGGCGACGACCCGGATCGACCGGCCACGGCCACCGAGCGCCAGGTGTCCGAGCGACGCGAGATAGAGCGGCGGATAGCCGAGGGCGGCGAGCAGGAACGCCGCCCGCCCGTCGCGCCGCCGGAGGGCCGACTGGACGGTTCCGACGGTTCGGCGCGTCCGCTCACGCATGGAGATCGCTCCCCGGGTAGAAGCCGCCCCACGCGAACCACATCGACTCGACCGCGTGCCGTCGGTCGAACGGGAGGGCGTCGGGCGCGTGATGCTCGTCGTCGACGCGAACGGCGCCGTCGGCGGGAGCGAGGGTCGCATCCGGCGGGACGCGGTAGGCGTACGCCGCATCGAGCGCCGGATCGTGGACGAGGGCGAGGCGGTCGTCGCCGACGGCGGCCTCGACGACCCCCCGTTCGCGGAGACGGGTGCGGGTGACCGCCGTCGCCCCCGCCGACGTGCGTACCCCGACGACCATCGTCTTCGGCGGGAGGCGGTCGTCGGTCGTCAGCGGCGCGAACAGGGTGTCGTCCCGGGCGTAGTAGCCGCGCGTCGGGCCGTACGCGCCGTAGGGGTCGGCGCCGTAGTTTCGGACGTAGCCCGTCTCCCGGGACAGCACGTGCGTCTCGGGGTGGGCCGACCGCCACCGCTTCCAGGTCGTCCAGACCACGTCGAACTCGCGGAGCGAGCGCCCGGTGAGCGGCCCGCAGATGGCGGTGGCGAGCACCTGTGGCCACCGACTGTCGGTCGCGCGGTCGTACATCACGAGGTTGCTGTTGACCAGGGTTCCCGAGACGCCGAACGTGGTGTCGCCGCGTTCGAACCCGAGTACCGTCCCGGTCAGGGGGCAGTAGGTGACGCTCACCGGCAGGCCGTCGAGGCGGTCGTTGACGATTTCGTGGTGAACGAGGATCGATTGCGGATACGCCCGCACCGTATCGCCCCGTGCGACGCCGAAGATCACGCTCTCGTCCCGCAGGAACGACGCGTCCGCCGCATCCACGAACGACGGTGAATCGATAGACGGGATGCCGTCCTTGCCGGGGCCGCCGGAGACGACGTTCTCGCGCAGGTGTATCACGTCGTATGCGAGATACGGCGAGCGGTCGGCCGCCGGGGGTGCGCGCTCGGCGGCGTCGGCGGTCGTCGTGGTTGCACCCGCGTCCCCGCTCTCCTCATCGCCGAGACACCCGGTCAGTGCTGTGACGGCGCCGATCCCGAGCGACAGCGCTCCCCGACGTGTGTGTCGGGATCGCATACCAGACCCACGGCTACCGACGGTAAAAGCGTATCACGGCGGTGCACGGTTCGCACACAGCGGCTAGCGGAGCGCGTCCCGGAGGTCGTCGGCCGCGAGTCGGATCGTATACTCCGCGACGGCCCGGGCGTCGTCCCAGTCATCGCCCGCGGCCCGTTCGTCGAGGAGTGCGAGGCCGTCGTCGAGGCAGGCGGCCGTCTCGTCGCGCAGGTCGCGGAACAGGGTCGCCCGTTCCGAGTCGACGTCGGCGAAGAAGTCGATCAGGCGCCCGTGGGTTCGCAGGCTAACGAGCGTCCGGCCGACCATCCCGCCGGCGACCCGGTGGATCGGGTCGTCACGGCTCCGGAGGTAGGCGTGCATCGGCCCGATGCCGTCGGTGTCGTGGGCGTCGTCGGCCGCCGCAACGACCCGTCGGAAGTGGTCGGCCTCCTGGTCGGCGACGGTTTCGTACGCCGCGCGGAGGTCGGCGTCGGCGGCCGTGTCGGCCCACTCGCGAAACGTCTCCCGGGCAGCGTACTCGCTGTCGGCGGCCGCTCGCAACAGCGCCGCAGGCCGCGGGTCGCCGTCCGAGAGGCCGATCAGGAGGTCGTGGGAGCCGAGCAGTTCGAGATCGTTGCCGGCGGCGTCCTCGACGGCCGCCCGGAGTTCGTCGGCGTCCATAGGTGAGGTTGGTCGCGTGGTGGTTTCAATTCGGCGGGCGCTGGGGCGTCCAGGGGCGGTGGCCGCTCAATCGTCGTCAGCGGCCGCCGCACCCGTTGCCGTTGCGTCTTCGATACTCGGCGGATACTTCCCCCGGTCGAGTTTCAGATCGCTCTGCGGGCGGGCCATACAGGTCAGGGCGTAGGCGTCCGCTTCCTCCTCGGTCAGCGCGCGAGCGGCCGGTTGTGCCACCTCTCCCTCGACGATTTTCGCCGAGCAAGCCAGACACATCCCGACGCGACAGGAGTACTCCTGGGCGATGCCCGCGTCGAGACACGCCTGCAGGATCGTTCGCTTGTCGGACACCTCGATGGTTTCGCCGGTGCCGACGAACTCGACGGTGTAGTCGGTCATACGCCCGCGTACGCGTGACCCCGGCAAAACTCTTTATTACCGCGTGACTGGCCGGCGGTCGGCGTCCAGTTCCGATTCCCATAGCGGCGGTTCGGTAGTGAGAGCGTCTCACACCCGGGTAAGCCGCCGCGTCCGACTGCCGTCTGACACAAGATATATGTCGGTTCGGTGCGGGCTACGTAACGAGACGCAGGAGTTCGGGGGCAGTTGGTAGGGGTACTTTCGGTCCTCGAATGCCTGCGGGTGGTCTTTTATCGACCTCACGCCCCCAGTCACGCGGCCGTCGTCGCCAGGAGAACCAGTAGCGGGTGCGCATCGTGGCGTCGACGGCGTCACCGAGCGTCCACGCGTACAGCTGTCGATCCGAGGTGTCTCGACTCCCGCCGGCGATGAATCGACCGCCGTCGCGAAGGGGACGACACGTGTCGGAGGCGTCCGTGAGAACGCGAGCGTTACTCGCCCCAGTCCTCTTCGAGTTCGGGGGCGGAATCCAGTTCGACGGGGTCGAGGCCAACGACCTCGAGTTCGGCACCGCAGGTTCCACAGTCGACGATCTCTCCGACTTCCAGATCCTCGTGCAGGGTTACGTCGGCCCCGCATTCGACGCACTCGGGCATGTTTCGCCCGAACCTTGGGTGTGGGGGGACTTGAAGGATGCCTTTCGGCGCGACGCGTCAGTCCTCGCCGGCGAGCGGTTCGCCCTGCCGGTCGATCCGCGTCGCCGGGAGGCCCGCACGCTCGGCGTGTTCGCGCACCGCGTCCTCGCTTTCGGCTTGGTAGTGACAGAACGTGCCAGTCACCTCGCCGTCCTCGTTGGTCAACACCTCGGAGTCGACCCAGCGGATGTCGACGCCTTCGTCACGGAGTTCCTCTAGGGCCTCGCCCGACTTCTCGGCGGCCGCATGGAGGTCGTCACGGCTGATCGGGTCGTCCAATTCGCGGAGGATGAGGTAGTCCTTCATGCACGATAACGAGGGTCACCCTCTCACCATAAAACTATGGTCGAGATATCGACGAAATGGCTCGAGTTCGCCAGTCGACGACGGCGGATCGTGACGATATATCCCCGTGGCGACCCTGTCGGAACATATGCCAACGGCGAGACTCGCGGTGACGCTCCCCGAACACATCTGGATCGCCGACCTCTCCCGGCGGTTTCCCGAGTCGACGTTTCGGGTTCTGGCGGCGCTGCCCGACGACGAAGACACCGGCGTCGGCCTCGTCGAAATCGTCGCCTCGAACCCCGACGACGTACTCTCTCGGCTGACCGAAGCCGACGGCGTCCGGGTGTTCGAGGTGCTTCACCGCGCCGACGACCGGGCGCTGGTACAGTTCGAAACCGACGACCCGCTGTTGCTCCTGTCGGTGCGCAACTCGGGGGCGCCGTTCGAACCGCCGGTGACGATCACCGACGGCGTCGCCGACCTCGAAATCACGGCATCACACGACCGCCTCTCGTCGCTCGGCGATCAACTCCGGACGTTCGGTCTGGAGTTCGACGTGCGGTCGATCCACACCGCTATCGATTCCGAGTCGGTGGTGAGCGACCGCCAGCGAGAACTGATCGAGACGGCCGTCGAACGGGGCTACTACGACACGCCCCGGGGGTGCACGCTGACGGAGCTCGCAGACCATCTCGATATCGCGAAATCGACCGCCAGCGAACGTCTACACCGCGCCGAGAGCGCGATCATCCGGGCGTTCGTCGCCGAGGATTAGTCTTGGTGACTCGGTTCGCCGTGTTCCCCGCCGACGTTCTCCGGCGGGCCCTCCGTCTTGTCCCGGAGTAACAGGACGAGACCGAAGACAATCGGCGAGAGGAAGGCGGCGACCAGCGATCCGCCGACGAGCAACGACATCACGCGGCCGCCCTGTCCCGTGCTGCCACCGCTACTGCCGCTGCCACTCTCTCCACCGCCGCCCCCACCGCCGCCGCTACCGCTACCGCCGCTACCGCCTCCGCCCCCACCGCCGCCGCTGACGACTTCGGCGCCGTCGGGGACGGCGTCGCCGACGACGACGACGCCTTTCATGCCCAGTGCCTTGTGCGGTTGGCAGTAGTATTTGACGACGCCTTTCGAGTCGAAGGTCTGTTTGAACGTGTGACCGGCTTCGGCCGAGAGGTCGCTGGAGAAGTCGCCGGAGTTAGCGGCGACGTTGTGCTGGCCGCCGTTGCCGGTCCACTTCCAGACGACAGTCGTGCCGGTGTCGACTTTGATGGCCGCCGGCCCGAAGCCGAACGTCCCCTGGTTCGCCTCGACGCCGACATCGACGGTCACCTCGCCGCTTCCGGTCAGGTCGACGACGCCGTTGTAGTTGCTCACGTCGCTCATCCACCCGCCGAACGGGCCGGACTGTGCTGTCGCCGTCCCGGTCGCCCCGGCGCCGACTAGGCCCGCTCCGACGGCCCCGGCGCCCGCCCGCAATAGCCGTCTCCGTCCCAGCCGAACGTCGCGTTCCTCGTTCATGGTCGGCTCCCCCTACACACGACCCCCTCAAAAATATTGCCGGTTTCGCGTCCAATTGCCGCTTTTCCGGTTATTTAGGTGACTGGAACGCCGTCGCGACCGACGCGCTCAGTCGTCCGCCGGCGCGGACTCGCTCCCGACGACGGGCCGGGACACGTCGCGGTCGGTCTGTTCGCCGTCGATGTCGTAGGGGTATTCCCCAGTGACACAGCCGAGACAGAGGTCGCTCCGCGAGCGGTCGAGGACATCCGCGATGGCGTCGATGGAGAGATAGGAGAGGCTGTCGGCACCGATGGTCTCCCGGATGTCGTCGACGCTCTGATCGGCCGCGATGAGTTCGTCGCGACTCGCCATGTCGATGCCCATGTAACAGGGGGCGACGATGGGCGGCGCGCCGATACGGACGTGAACCTCCTCGGCACCGGCATCGCGGATCAGGTCGACCAGTTGCGTCGAGGTGGTTCCCCGGACGATGCTGTCGTCGATGATCGTGACCGTCTTCCCTTCGACCGTACTCCGGATCGGATTGAGCTTCAGGCGCACCGCGCGTTCGCGTTCGTCCTGTGTCGGCATGATGAACGTGCGGCCGACGTAGCGGTTTTTCATCAGGCCCTCGGCGAACTCCACGTCGGCGCCGTCGTCGTTCGCGGCCTCGGCGTACCCCGAGGCAAAGGAGCGCCCCGAGTCGGGAACGGGCATCACCACGTCCGTCTCGATGCCGCTCTCGGTCCAGAGTTCGCGCCCGAGGTTCCGGCGCACCTCGTAGACGAGGCCATCGTCGATGACGGAGTCCGGACGGGCGAAGTAGACGTGTTCGAAAAAGCAGTGAGCGGTGTCGCTCCGCTCGACCAGTTGATACGAGTCGAAGCCGGTGCCGTCGGGTTCGAGGACGATCAGTTCGCCCGGTCGCACGTCGCGGACGAGTTCCCCGTCGAGCGTGTCGATGGCCGCCGACTCCGACGCCAGGACGTAGCCGTCATCGAGTTTCCCGATGCACAGCGGTCGATTGCCCTCCGGATCACGGACGCCGAGGACGGCGTCGTCGTGCATGATCGTCAGCGCGTACGACCCGTGGATGCGACCCATGGTTCGTTTGACCGCGCGGACGAGGTCTTCTTCCAGGAGGTTGCGCGCCAGGTCGTGTGCGATCACCTCGGTGTCGCCGGTGGAGGTGAAGGCGTGTCCGAGGGCCTCCAGTTCCGCCCTGATCTCCCCGGCGTTGACGAGGTTGCCGTTGTGGGCGAGCCCGAGCGACCCCGACTTGAACGAGACGGAGAAGGGCTGGGCACAGCAGGCGTTGACGCCACCCGACGTGGGGTAGCGCACGTGCCCGATGCCAGCCTGCCCGTTCAACTGATCGAGGTCGTCGGCGTCGAACACGTCGCCGACGAGGCCCATCTCGACGCGGCTGTGTTGCTGGAAGCCGTCGTGTGTCACGATGCCCGCCGACTCCTGTCCGCGGTGTTGGAGCGCGTACAGCGAGTAATACAGGGGACGCGCGGCGTCGCGGTTCGCGAGCGACACGCCCACGACGCCACACTTCTCCGTCATCCCGTCCGGGGAACGGTGATCCCGCCCGTGTGCCATGGCTGTTCGTAGTGTTCCACAGGGTAAAAAGCCACACTATTGGGGCACGCCGCCACGCTCGCGATCCTCCGCTGTACGGCGGTCTATGGGGGGTAACGGAGACGAGCGGGGGCTGAGAGAGAACGAACCGAGGTGGCCTGTGGCCTTACTCGCCGGCCTTGCTCTGCCACTCGTAGTCGCGCCGCTTCGCCGACTTGCCGAAGCCACACGACGAGCAGACTTTCTTCTTGACGTGGTAGGATTTCTCGCCACAGCGTCGGCATTTCACGTGCGTCGTCTTGTTCTTCTTGCCCTGAGACGGCGTTCCTGCTCCGGTCATGTACTTATCGTCACGACGTTGTCGCCGCGTATAATGGTTGTGTTGTCGACCTGCTCGATGTCGAGTTCACCGAGGACGCCTTCGTCGACCTCGTCAGCCGGTTCGAGGACGACGTTCATATGCTGGTCGTAGCCGCCGAGAGTTCCGTGAAACGCCCGGCCGTCCTTGAGATGTACCGTCACGTCCTCGTCTAGCGAGGCCTCCAGCACGTCGAGGGGTCGTCCGCCCATGCCAACAAAGGCTGGTGGTCGGAATAATAAACGTACCGAAGGTTGGGCCGCCCACCCGAGTTTTTATTTCTCCGTCCGTCGTACCGCTCCGTTATGGTTTCGCGCGTTCTGGTTCCCGTCGACGACTCCGAGATGGCGGCTAGTGCGCTCCGGTACGCGCTCGAAACGTTCCCCGACGCCGACATTACGGTGCTCCACGTCAGCGGCGGGCCGTCGCCGATGATGGGGGCCGCGACCGGTCTCGCGCTCGCGGACGACATCGAGGAGGCGGCGACCGAACGCGCCCAGGACGCCCTCGATCGCGCCCGCGACATCGCCGCCGAGTACGACGCCGACATCGACACCGACGTCGAGGTGGGCCATCCCGCACGAACCATCGTCGAAGCCGCCGAGGGCTTCGATACGGTCGTCATCGGGAGTCACAGCGGAAGCCTGTCGGATCGGCTGTTCGTCGGGAACGTCGCCGAGACGGTCTTCCGCCGGTCGCCCGTGCCGGTCACGGTCGTCCGGTGACACGCCGACTGCCTTTTGTTCGTCTCGTCCCTACTCTCGGGTATGGGCTACCCCGTGACCTACTACTGCCCGCAGTGTGAGGCAATCGTCGAACTCGAACGCGAGGGCTATCTCGCCGACCGTTCGGTGACGCCCTATCCGCTGACAGGATGGACGTACGTCGCGCCCGACGAGGACGTGGAAGCCGCCGACGGCGTGCGCTTCGTCTGTGGTGACGACGGCACCCTCCGCGACGACGACGAAACCGGCTGTGGCGAGCCCTTCTACCTGAGCTACGTCCGCTTCGAGGACGGCGAACCGGTCGAACCGCGTCCCGAGAGCGAGTACGTCCGGCTCGGTCGCTGACACCCGCCACGGCCCCGCATCCGCGCACACTACCTCCTACTCCCCGTTCCGCTCCAACTCGTCACCGGGAAGACGTTCGTCCTCCTCGCCGACCTCGCCCGCGCCGTCCCGGTGGCGGAACCGCCCCTCCGTCTCGCCGCGCTCGTCTACTCCTGGCTTCGTCGCCAGGCTAGCCTTTGATGTTACAGACGGGATACGTCCGTGCCACCCGGTCGCCGATGCCGAGTGCGTCCGAGACGCGCACGACTTCGTCGACGTCCTTGTAGACGCCGGGCGCCTCCTCGGCGACCGTCGCGCCGCTCTGGGCTTTCACGTAGATGTGTTCCTGCTGCCGGAGTTCGTCCTGCACCGTCCCGCCCCAGAACTTGCTTTTCGCCTGCGTCCGACTCATGGTTCGGCCGGCGCCGTGTGCCGTCGACCCGAAGGTGAGTCCCATCGCCTCCTCGCCGCCCCGGAGGACGTAGCTCCCTGCGCCCATGCTCCCGGGGATGATGATCGGTTGCCCCACGTCGCGGTAGGCGGCGGGCACCTCGGGGTGACCGGCGGGAAACGCTCGGGTCGCCCCCTTCCGGTGGACGTACAGTTCGCGCTCCTCGCTGTCGGCGGCTTCGCCGCCTCCGACCGGTCGCCCCTGCGGGTCGACCCCGACCTCGTGCACCTCTTTTTTCGCGATGTTGTGAGCCACGTCGTACAGCAGGTGCATATCCATCGCCTCCCACGACCGGTCGAACACCCGCTCGAACACCTGCCGCACCCGATGCATGACGAGCTGGCGGTTCACCCACGCGAAGTTGATACAGGCACACATCGCGCCGTAGTACGCCTCGGCGAGTTCCGATCCCGCCGGGGCGGCGGCGAGTTCCTTGTCAGGCAGGTCTGCCAACAGGTCGCCGTGGCGCTTCTCGATCTTTCGGAGGTAGTCGGTACAGGTCTGGTGGCCGAGTCCTCGGCTCCCGCAGTGGATCAGGACGACGATCTGATCGGGTTCGAGACCGTACGCGTCGGCCACGTCGTCGCGGTACACGTCGGTCACGCGCTGGACTTCGAGGAAGTGGTTGCCGCTCCCGAGGCTTCCGAGCTGGTTTTTCCCCCGATCTTTCGCCTTCTGTGAGACGGCGCTGGGGTCGGCCTCCGGGCGCCGTCCCTCGTCTTCGCAGTGTTCGAGGTCGTCGCGCACGGCCCAGCCCTCTTCGAGCGTCCAGTCGACGCCGCGTTCGAGCACCGCCTCGACGGTGTCCATGTCGCCCTCGACGACACCGCCGCCGCCGAGGCCCGACGGGACGTTCGCGAAGAGGGCCTCCACGAGTTCCTCCTCGTGGCCACGCACGTCGCCGTAGGTGAGATTCGTCTTCATCATACGGACGCCACAATTGATGTCGTAGCCGACTGCTCCGGGCGAGATACAGCCGTTCTCCGTATCCGTCGCGCCGACGCCGCCGACCGGGAAGCCGTACCCCTGATGGCCGTCGGGCATACAGATGGCGTGGCCGGTCATCCCGGGCAGGTGCGTCGCATTCGTGAGTTGCTGGAGCGTCTTGTCCTCGCCGATCTCGTCGAGCAAGGCCTCACTCGCCAGCACTCGGGCGGGCACGCGCATGTCGCCCTCCTGTTGAATCTCCCAGACGAACTCCCGAACGCGTTCGAGTCGAATCCCACCGAACTCGCGTGTGGTCATATGTGGGTCGAGGGGATCGACCCGGGAATACGTTACTACACGTCAAGCACCACGTAGGCCTCCCAGCCGCCGTCGGTACGCTCGACCCGCATCTCGGAGTAGGTCACGGCCTTCACGTCGCGGGCGCTGATCTCCGCGAATGGCACCCCGCGGGCGCTCGCCTCGATCACCCACTCGTCGTCCGTCTCGCGAACCGTCGCCTCGTTGTCGACGGGGAGGACGCCCCGCACGTCGCGTTCGTAGATGAGTTGGTCGAGATAGTCGAACAGCAGGGCCTCCAGTCCCTCGGCGCGGACGGCGAGCGTGAACCGCTCGCCCGTCTCGGGGATGTCGTCGCAGGTGGCGGCCGCGAGGCCGTCGGCGACGGCGGCGAACGTCTCGCCGAGATCCGTGCCGGTCGCGGCGACGGCAACGTCCGCCGTGTGTGGTCGGAGTTCGTAGCTCATGTCCGGGTCGTCGGAGTGACGCGTGGGCGCGCCAAAACGGTTTGCGTCGGCCGCCGGTGCCGCCACGGAACCGGTGTATGTTGCCGGTACAGTCCGGGCTTTGCCGCCGACCTGCGCGTGATAACACATGACAGACTACGAGCAGGTTCTCCAGCGCGCGGACGCCGAGGACGTGGAGTTGATTCGCATCGTCTTCGTCAACAACAGCGGCGTGCCCCGCGGGCGGGTCGTCGACCGTCGGACGTTGCCGGGGGCGCTGGAGCGAGGGACGAACGTCACCCACGCGATGCAGTCGTTCAACGCCCTCGACCGTCTGGCGTCGGAGGGGCGGTACGGCCCTGCGGGGGAGGTGCGGGTGGTGCCCGACCCCGAGACGTTCACCGTCCTGCCGTACGACGACCGGACGGCGCTCATGCTCGCGGATCTGTGTGACCTGGACGGCGAGCCCTGGTCGGCGGGGCCGCGGGCACAGCTTCGGCGCTATCTGGACGACCTGGACGCGGAGGGCTACGCGCCCGACGTGGCCTACGAGAGCGAGTTCTACTACACCGCCGAGGACGAGGACGGTGCGGCCGTCCCCTTCGACGACAGCACCTGTTTCTCGACGGACGGGATGCGAAGCGCCCACGATATCATCCTCGACACCGTCGACGCGCTCAAGGCACAGGGGATGGGACTGGCGACGTACTACCCCGAGTACGGCCCCGGCCAGCAGGAACTCGTCATCGACCACGACACCGGCGTCGCCGCGGCGGACAACCACGTCCGGTTCACCGAGACGGTGCGGGCGGTGGCCGCCGACCACGGCGTCGGCGCGACGTTCCGGCCGAAACCGTTTCCCAACCTGCCGGGGTCGGGCTGTCACGTCCACCTCTCGCTGTGGCAGGACGGCGAGAACGTCCTCTACGACCCCGATGCCGGCGGGTCGTATCCCCTCTCCGAGGCGGGGCGGCAGTTCGTGGGCGGCCTGCTGGAACACGCGCCGGCGCTGGTCGCGATTACGGCACCGACCGTCGAGTCCTACGACCGCCTCGCGCCGGGGATGTGGTCGTCGGCGTACACCTGCTGGGGGGAGGACAACCGCGAGGCCGCCGTCCGGCTGCCGTCGGTCGACCGCGACGCGCCGGCGGCGACGACACGCGTCGAGTTCAAGCCGGCGGACAACACGGCCAACCCCTACCTCGCGCAACTGGCGCTGGTCGCTGCGGGCCTCGACGGCATCGAACGGGGACTCGACCCCGGCGGCCCACTGAACCGCGACCCCGGCACGCTCGACGACGACGAGCGGGCGGCCCGCGGTATCGAACGCCTCCCGACCACGCTGGACGAGGCGCTATAAGGATTGCTAAAAGTTTTTACCGATTTCTTCTGGCCGGCCGTCTGGACA
>JBDGTP010000074.1:0-13783 GCA_042216725.1 Haloplanus sp. | reverse complement strand
ACTTCGACGATGTACTCGCCGAACTCCTGGGACTTGGCCTCGACGAACTTCTCGGAGACGTGTTCGCCCATCGCGCTCTTGATGGTCTCGTCCGCCTCGAAGGCGTCGACGGCCTCGCCGAGGTTCGACGGGAGCGTCGTGATGCCGTACTCCTCGCGCTTGTCCTCGTCGAACTCGTAGATGTTCTCCCGAACCGGGTCGGGGCAGTCGAGGTCACGCTCGATGCCGTCGAGACCCGCGTGGATCATGGCTGCGAAGGCGAGGTAGGGATTACACGACGGGTCGGGCGAGCGGAGTTCGATCCGCGACGCGGCGGGCACGCGCGCGGCCGGCTTGCGGATGAGCGCCGAGCGGTTGCGATCCGACCAGGCGACGTAGACGGGGGCCTCGTAGCCCGGCACCAGGCGCTTGTAGCTGTTCACGGTCGGATTGGCGATGGCCGTGATGGCGGGGGCGTGGTCGAGGACGCCGGCGAGGAACTGCTTTGCCGTATCGCTCAGATTGAACTCGTCGTCGCCGTTGTGGAAGGCGTTCTCCCCGTCCTCGGTGAACAGGGACATGTGGGTGTGCATCCCCGAGCCGTTGATCCGAGCGATGGGCTTGGGCATGAACGTCGCGTGGAGGTCGTGTTCGGCCGCGATGGCGCGAACGACCGCCCGGAAGGTGGCGACGTTGTCGGCGGTCGACAGCGCGTCGTCGTACGTGAAGTTGATCTCGTGTTGGCCCTGAGCGACTTCGTGGTGCGAGGCCTCGATGTCGAATCCCATGCTCTCCAGGCCGTAGATGATGTCACGGCGAACGTCGGAGGCGAGGTCTTTCGGTGCGAGGTCGAAGTAGCCGCCGGCGTCGTTGGTGATCGTCGTCGCGCGGCCGTCCTCGTCTTCCTCGAACAGGAAGAACTCGGGCTCGGGGGCCATGTTGATCTCGTAGCCCATCTCGTTGGCCCGGTCGATGGCGCTCTTGAGGACGCCACGCGGGTCGCCCGAGAACGGCTCACCCGTCGACGTGTTGATGACGTCACAGATGAGGCGGGCGGTCGCGCCCTCGTCGGCGTCGCGCCACGGGAGAACCGAGAACGTCGACGGGTCGGGGTCGAGACGCATGTCGGACTCCTGAATGCGAACGAAGCCGTCGATGGAGGAGCCGTCGAAGTAGATCCCTTCAGTGAACGCCTTCTCCGCCTGCGTCGCGGGAACCGAGACGTTCTTGACCGTCCCGAGAATGTCAGTGAACTGGAGTCGGAGGAAATCGACGTTTTTTTCGTCGATTTCGTCGATTACGTCCTGTTCCTGAACCGTCAAACCGCCGTCAGCCGCCGTATTTTCGTCCGTCATGTTCTGGACAGCGTTAATCTATACTCCTAGTATTAAGCCCTTTTCGTTGTCTGCAATTTCCCCTGGGCTCGCATCGGAATTAGATATTCGTAAACTTCTATACCCTCCGCATCGTGTGTAACTGCCATGACGTACGAAAATCTCGACGCCAAGCTCATCAACGCACTCCTGGGCGACGGTCGCGCCAGTCTGCGGAGTCTGGCCGAAGAACTCGACGTGTCGGTCACGACCGTTTCGAACCACCTGCGCGACCTGGAAGACGAGGGCGTTATCGAGGGATACACGCCGCGTGTCAACTACGACGCGCTCGGGTACGACGTGACGGCTATCCTGCAGATGAAAGTCGAGGGGAGCGCACTCCCGGACATCACCGACCGCCTGCGCGAACAAAAACAGATGGTCAGTGTCTACGAGGTCACCGGCGACTACGACGTGATTGCCATCGGCAAGTTCGTCGACACCGACGGCATGAACGAGCAGATCAAGACGCTCCTGACCGACGCGGACATCCGCGAGTCCAACACGAGCGTCGTCCTCAACGCCGTCGTCGAGAACAAGCAGTTCGAACTCGACATCAACGACGAGTAACGCCCGTCCACGGTGGTCGGTTCGCCACCGTCCTCCAGCGACAGCCAGGCGATTCCCCGAACGATTTTGTGACCGGCGCCACGATCCGGTGGTATGGCGATCCCCGACTGGACGTGGGGCGGCACGTCCGATTCCGACGCGTCGACGCTCCCCTCGGCAGCGTCGCTCGACCCCGTCTCCGAGACGCTCTCTACCCTCTCGCATCCGCACCGCCTCGAAATCCTCCTCGCGCTCACCCGCGCGGACGCCCCCGTCGACTACTCGTCGCTCCGCGCGGCGACATCGGTCGACGACAAGGGTCAGTTCAACTACCACCTGCGCCGCCTCCGCGGGCGGTTCGTCGTCGGCGGCGACGACGGATACGCGCCGACCGCCGCCGGCCGGTCGGCCCTCCGAACGATCCTGTCCGACGACCACCTCCGATCCGAGCCGTCCGACTGACGCGCCGAACCTGTCGTCGAGGTGAGAGAAACGCTCTGCTCCGAGCGTTTACGGGGGTCGAGCCCTCTCGCTTCGACCGGCGATGTCGAGAGACGATACGACGTGGGGGGCGGTCGCGTGACCGTCACTCCCGCAGAGAGCGACGAACGAGAACACAGAGACGAGTCCGTGCAGTTCGGGTGGGCGGGCGTCCGTGACGGCTACCTCCGGTGTCTCCCGGTCGCGCTGGGCATCGCGGGTTACGGCGTCGTCTTCGGCGTCGTCGCACGCGACGCCGGCCTCAGTGTGGCGGAGGCGGCGTTGATGAGTGCGACGGTACTCGCCGGCGCCGCCCAGTTGCTCGTCGTCGAACTGTGGGCCGACCCCATCCCCGTCGTCGCCATCGTCGGCACGACGCTGATCGTGAACCTTCGCTACCTGCTGATGGGTGCCGCGCTCCGGCCCTGGTTTCGTCGACTCTCGCCCCGGCACGCCTACACGAGCGTGTTCTTCACTGCCGACGAGAACTGGGCGCTGACGATGGGCGAACTCCGGTCGGGGAGCCGACAGGGGGCCTTCCTGCTCGGCTCCGGCCTCGCCGTCTGGTCGTTCTGGGTGGTCGCGACGGTCGTCGGTGCGACCGCGGGAGGGGTCATCGGCGATCCGGCCCGCTACGGCCTCGATTTCGCGCTCACGGCCGTCTTCCTCACCATCGCCGTCGAACTCTGGGACGGCCGGTCGACGCTTCTCCCCTGGGGCGTCGCGGCCGTCGTCGCCGTCGCCGCCGAGGCGCTCCTCCCGGGGCGGTGGTACGTCCTCGGCGGGGCGCTCGCGGGGGCGCTGACGGTGGTGATCCGGCGTGATGCGTGACCCGTTCGCGCTCGCGCCGCTCACCGTCGGGGTCGTCCTCGCCATGGCCGTCGTCACCTACCTGACCAAAGCCGGTGGCCTCTGGGCGCTCGGCCGCGTCGACCTCCCCGACCGCGCCGGGGACGCCCTCGACGCCCTCCCCGGCGCCGTCGTGGTCTCGATTCTCGCGCCGGCGGTCGTGACTGCCGGCCCGCCGACGTGGCTCGCCTCCGGGGTCGTCGTGGTCGCCGCCCGACGCACCGGGAGCGTTCTCCTAGCGCTGCTCCTCGGCGTCGGGGCGACCCTGGTGGTTCGGGGCGTGCTCTGAGGACACGGCCTCTCGCCGCGTCCCCCTCGGGCGGCTTTTCGAGAGAGGCGGCTCCGGCCGCCATCGCGACGAAGTCGCCGACACCGCGATGAGCCACCGGTTTTCGTCGCCGCCCGAGCGGACGGGCCATCGGCTCGTCGGGCGCCGGGAAAAACATACGTCAATCGAGTGGTTCGGGCCGCGGCCGGTGGCCCCTACTCGAAGTCCTCCTCGAACACGAACGTCCCGTTGCGCTGGACGACTTCCCCGTCCACCTCGATGACCGAGTCCTCGGACATATCGACGATCATGTCGACGTGTTCGGCGCTCTCGTTGCGCTCGTTTTCGTCGCCGACGGTGTCGGCGTAGGCGTTGCCCACCGCCATGTGAACCGTATCGCCCATCTTCTCGTCGAACAGCATGTTGTACGTGAACCGGTCGATGGAGCGGTTCATCCCGATGCCGAGTTCGCCGAGATAGCGCGCGCCCTCGTCGGTGTTCAGGATGCCGGTCAGCACGTCCTCGTTGCGGTCGGCGGCGTGGTCGACGACTTTTCCGTCCTCGAACCGGAGGCGTGCGCCCTCGATTTCCTTGCCCTTGCGGTACAGCGGCATATCGAAGTGTACCGTCCCCTCGACGGACTCCTTGACCGGCGCGGTGAACACCTCGCCGCCGGGGAGGTTGTGTTCGCCGTAGTCGTTGAGCGTGGGGTTGCCCGCGACGGACATGGTCACGTCCGTCTCCTCGCCGCTCTCGATCCGCACCTCGTCGGCGCCGTCGAGGATATCGACCATCTGTGCCTGGTGGTCGCGCTGAGCGTCCCAGTCCAGCGTGACGGCGTCCCAGACGAAGTTCTCGTAGGCCTCGGTGCTCATGCTCGCGAGTTGGGCGTGGCCGGAGGAGGGATACTGCGTGAGACACCAGCGTTTCTCCAGCCGTTCGTCGAGAACGGGTCGCATCGCCCGCCGATAGGCGGCGTTCGTCTCCGGCGTCACGTCGCTTTGCTCCGAGACGTTCGCGCCACCGCGGGCGATGACGAACGCGTCCGCCTCCTCGAACAGGGCGAGTTGGTGGCTCGGCGTCTCGAAGTCGTCGTCGCTCGCCCGGAGAAACGCCCGCGCCGCCCGCTCGGAGTTGTTCAGATACACCGGGTTCGCTCCCCGGTCGCCCAGCACCTCGTGGAGCACGACCGCCAGATCCTCGGCGGCCGCCGGCATGCTGATGACGACGTTATCGCCCGCCTCGATGCGCGTCGAGTGATCCACGATGACCTCTGCGTGCGTACGGATCCGTGGGTCCATGTCCGTCGCCTTCCGCCGCGGGCGGCAAAGCCTTTCGGAGTCGGCGGGCCGTCGGAAGGTGTCGGATTTTTATCCAGTGGGGACGAACACCACCTGGTCGTCGATCCGGACGGCCGATCGAGCGTGGAAACATACATCAGCCTCGTGAACTACACGACGGAGGGCGTACAGCACATGGAGGACAGCCCGGATCGACTCGAGGCGGCCCGGAACGTCGTCGAGTCGATGGGCGGTGAACTGGTGGAGTTCTACCTCACGATGGGACAGTACGACGCCGTCGCCATCATGGAGATGCCGGACGCGGAGTCGGCGACGCAGGCGGGGATCACCATTTCGGGTGCAGGTGCGGTGCGAACCGAGACGCTGCGGGCGTTCCCCGAGGACGAGTACCGCGAGTTGATCGACGGTCTCCCCTGACCCCCGACCGACAGCGTATTTTTCGCCCGGCGAGAAGCCCGTCCATGATCGACCTGCGCTCCGATACGGTGACGACGCCCTCCGACGCGATGCGCGACGCGGCCCGCGACGCCGACGTGGGCGACGACGTGTACGGCGACGACCCGACGGTGAACGACCTCGAACGCCGCGCCGCCGAAATCGTCGGGTGTGAGGCCGCCCTGTTCGTCCCGACGGGCACGATGGGCAATCAGATCGCCGCGCGCGTCCACGCCGACCCCGGAACCGAGGCCCTCGTCGACAGCGAGGCACACATCGTCCGGTGGGAGGTGGGCGGCCTCGCCCGACAGGGCGGCATCCAGACCCGCACCGTCGACGCCGACGGTGGCGTCCTCACGCCCGAACAGGTACGCGCTCACTGCCACGCGTCCGACCTCCACCGTCCCGGTACCGGCCTCCTCGCCCTTGAGAACACGCACAACGCCCGTGGCGGCGTCGCGATTCCGGCCGACCGGATTCGGGCGGCCGCCGAGGCCGCGGGCGACCACGACGTGCCCGTCCACCTCGACGGCGCCCGCCTGTTCAACGCGTGTGTCGCCCGCGATACCGACCCTGCCGAGATGGTCGCTCCCGTCGACTCCGTGCTGTTCTGTCTCTCGAAGGGTCTCGGCGCGCCCGTCGGGTCGATGCTCGCCGGGAGCGAAGCGTTCGTGGAGACCGCCCGACGACTCCGGAAACTCCACGGCGGCGGGATGCGCCAGGCGGGCGTGATCGCCGCGCCCGGACTGCTCGCCCTAGAGAATCGCGACCACCTCGCGACCGACCACGAGAACGCCGCCCGCCTCGCCGCGGGACTGGCCGCCCTCGACGGCCTGTCGGCGCCGACGCCGGACACGAACATCGTCGTCGCCGACGTGTCCGGCCTCGACCGTGACGCCGGGGCGTTCGTCGACGCCTGTGCCGACCGCGACGTGGGTTGTGGCGCCGTCGACGAGACCACCGTCCGTTTCTGTACCCACCGCGACGTGGATCGGGACGACGTCGACCGGGCGGTCGACCGGATCGAGGCGTTCCTCTAGAGTTCGGGTTCGACGTAGACGAACTGCACCCGGTCGTCGCGGTCACGGAGTTTCTTCTCGATCTGGGTGATGTCCTCGTCGATATGTCCGGTGTCGCTGTCGGGGTCGAAGCTCACGTCGGCCGTCACGAGGATGTCGGTGGGGCCGACGAACATCGTCCGGAAGTTGTCGACGTGTGTTACGCCTGGGTGGTCGCGGATGATCCCGCGGAAGTCGGCCTCCAGCGGCGAGGGGGCGCTCTCCCCGAGGAGGAGGCGCTTGTTCTCCCAGGCGAGCGCCAGCGCGAAGCCCATCAGGAGAATCCCGATGAGCGCCGCGGAGACGGCGTCGTAGATGTGGTTGCCCGTCACCCGCGAGAGGGTGATTCCCAGGAGGGCGATGACGGCGCCGCCGAGGGCGATGGCGTCCTCCGTGAACGCGGTGAGTGTCGTCACGTCGCTGGTCGACCGGAACGCCTCGACCAGCCCCGTCCAGCCGTACTCGTCCATCTGTCGCCGGAGTTCGGCGTGGGCCTTCACGAACGCGTAGCTCTCGAACGCGATGGCGCCCAGGAGGACGGCGACGCTCACGTAGACGGCGTCGAAGCTGACGCCCGCGAACCGCATCGTCCCCGGCGCGACCGAGTGACCGTGCAGGACGGCGTCGTAGCCGTGTTTCAGGCTCTCCCAGCCCGCGATGCCGAACAGCAACACCGACACGAGAAAGCTGTAGAAGAACTGCGCTTTGCCGTAGCCGAAGGGGTGTGATCCGCTCGGCTTCTTCCCGCTGTACTGGATGCCGATCAGCAGAAACACCTGGTTGCCCGTATCGGAGATGGAGTGATACGTCTCGGAGAGCATCGAGGGACTGCCGGTGAGCAGAAACGCCCCGAACTTCAGGACGGCGATGGCTCCGTTCGCGAAGAGCGCGGCCAGAACGACCGACTTGCTGCCAGCCATGTGTGCCCCGTCGGCCGGCCCTGGGTTCAAGCTTCCGTCCGATCCGCAACCGAATTGACCCCGCACCCCCAGGCACGTCCATGCTCGTCGTCTGTTCGGACACGCACGGCACCGACGACCCGCGCCTGACGGGGCACACCCGCGAGGCAGTCTCCGCCGCCGACCTCGTGATCCACGCCGGCGACTTCACGACCGTCGCCGTCCTCGACGCCTTCCGCGATGTCGCGGATCGACTGGTCGCCGTCCACGGCAACGCGGATACCGTGGCCGTTCAGGAGCGCCTGCCGGCCGCCGCCACCACGACCTATGCGGGGGTTCCCATCGCGGTCACACACACCGAACGTGGCGGGACGACCGCCCTGTCGCTGTTCGGCCGCCAGCGCGGCGCGGCGCTCGTCGTCTTCGGCCACACGCACCGCCCGACCGTCGTTCGGAGCGGGACGCCCAGCGCCTCGGGCACCGGGTCGCCGACGCTCCTCAACCCGGGGAGCCACGCCGATCCCCGGGGAAATCGCCCCGCACACGCCGAACTGTGGGCCGCCGGAAGCGACGACGTCCCCGACGGGGTGGGTAGCAAGGCCGAGGTGGGTCTCGTCGGCGTCATTCGCACGCCCGACGGGGACGTGATCGACCGAATCCGCGTTCCGCCGGTGGCCTGATCGGCGGGAGACTGCACGAGAAGTGGAGGGCCGAAGCGGGTTCAGGAACCCACGCGGATCGACGTACTCACGTCGACGTAATATAAACACCGTAGGCTCAAACGGGGATTTGAGTTTGGCCGATCCACGGCGAAACGGCTTTGTGCGGGCCGGTGTACCTCTCGACCATGCAGCCAGTCTCCCTCCAGCTTTCGGGTCTCCTCGGCGATCCGATTTTCCTCGCGCTGGCGGTGCTGATGCTCCTGCTCGTTTTTTTCGGCTACCTGTTCGTCCGGCGGACGCTGCTCTCGCTTCGCGAGGGGTACGACGAGGGATACCGGTAGTCAGTCCCCGCCGACGCCGACGCCGCCGTTTGCCGGAACGAGCGCCACCCCTGTCGGTCGCCTCCCTCCTGACTCACAACGGACACTATTAGTGCCCCCCTCTCCCAGAAGGGCACGAACTGATGGTCGCCACCGGAACCCTGTTGACCTTCGTCGTCGCCGCCATCGCTAGCCTGTTTATGGCGTGGGCAATCGGCGCCGGCTCGTCTGGGTCGACGCCGTTCGCTGCCGCCGTCGGCGCGAACGCCATCTCCGTGATGCGGGCGGGCTTTGTCGTCGGCCTCCTCGGTTTTGCGGGCGCCGTCCTGCAGGGGGCGAACGTCACGCAGGCGGTCGGCACCGAACTGATCGGCGGCGTCTCCCTGACCGCCACCGCGGCCATCGTGGGCCTGCTCACCGCCGCTATCCTCGTCGCTATCGGCGTCTTCACGGGCTACCCCATCGCCACCGCGTTCACCGTCACCGGCGCCGTCGTCGGCGTGGGCCTGGCGCTCGGTGGCGACCCCGCGTGGGCGAAATACCGACAGATTGCGACGCTGTGGATGCTCACCCCCTTCGTCGGCGGCGGCGTCGCCTACACCACCGCCCGTCTGCTTCGCTCCCCCGAAGTCCCGGAACGCTACGCCATCGCGGTCCTCGGCGGCCTCGTGGGTGCCCTCGTCGCCACCATCGATTTCGCCCTCCTCGGCCCCCCCGGCGAGGGTGGATCTATCGCGAGCACCCTCGGCGCGGGCGTTCCGGGCGGAACACCCGTCGTGGCCGCCGCGTGTGCGCTCCTCGTGGCCGTCGTCCTCTTTCGCGGCCTCGTGACCGACCCCGAGACGACCCAGCGCCGGTTTCTGCTCTCCCTCGGCGGCCTCGTCGCCTTCTCCGCGGGCGGGAGCCAGGTGGGCCTGGCCATCGGCCCGCTCGTCCCCCTGCTCGACGACCTCTCGATTCCCCTGCCGGCGGTGCTCGCAGGCGGCGGGGTCGGCCTCCTCCTCGGCTCGTGGACGGGCGCCCCGCGCATGATCAAGGCGCTCGCGCAGGACTACTCCTCGCTCGGCCCACGGCGGTCGATTGCGGCGCTCATCCCCTCCTTTGCCATCGCCCAGGCCGCCGTCGCCTTCGGCATCCCCGTCTCGTTCAACGAAATCGTCGTCTCGGCGATCATCGGATCGGGGTACGCCGCCGGTGGCGGGGGTGTCAGTCGCCGGAAAATCGTCTACACCGTCCTCGCGTGGATCGGCTCGCTGGTTCTCGCGCTGACGCTCGGCTACGGCGCCTTCACCGTTCTCGACGCGCTGGCGGCCTAACCCTCGACTTCCGCTTCGTCCGTTCCTTCCTCCGCGTCGGCGTCGTCGTGGATCGTGATCCGCGCTTTCATGATCCGGGTGTTGTCCACCTGCTCGATCCGGATCGTGACGCCGTCGTAGTCGATCCGTTCGCCCTCCTCGACGAGGCGACCCGCGCGGTTGAAGATGAAGCCCGCGAGCGTCTCGAACTCCTCGCCTTCCGGGAGATCGAGATTCAGCACCTCGTTTACCTCGTCGATGTTGACCTCGCCGCGAACGATCACCACGTCGTCATCGACGAACTCGAAGGGTTCCTCCTCGTCGCCTTCGAGGATGTCTCCGACGATTTCTTCGACCATGTCCTCCAGCGTGATGAGGCCCTCCGTGGTGCCGAACTCGTCGATGACGATCACCATCCGCATCCGGTTGTCCTGGATCTCTTCGAGGAGTTCGTCGACGTTCTTCGACTCGGGGACGTGGAGAGTGGGCTGGACGATGTCGGTCAGGTCGACATCGCCCTCGCCGTAATGGTTCTGCCGGACGAGATCCCGCAGGGTGACGATGCCGATGATGTTGTCGAGGTTGCCTTCGTAGACGGGGATGCGTTCGTGGTCGCTCTGCACGCAGGTCTCGATGGCCTCGTCGATGGCGGCGTCTTTCGGAACGGCCGTCATGTCCAGGCGTGGGGTCATTACCTCCTTGGCGATGGTGCGGTTGAACCGGAAGATGCGCTGGAGCATCTCGCGTTCCTCCTCTTCGATCACACCCTCGCGCTCGCCCGTCTGGATCATGTTCTGGATCTCGTCGCGAGTGACGTAGGTCGTCTCGATGGCTGACCGACCCCCCGTCACGCGATTGATCACCCGCGTCAGGTAGTCGAAGACGACCACTAGCGGCATGAGCGCGAGCTCCGAATACTTGAGCGGGCGGGCGATCCGGAGCGCCCAGGACTCCGTGTTCTCGACCGCGTAGGACTTGGGGGCGCTCTCGCCGAACAGGAGCACGAGCGTCGTGATGCCGAACGTCGCCGCGAGCACCGCCTGCCCCTGTGAGAGGTAGATGGCAAAGAGGCCGGTGGCGATCGACGACATGGCGATGTTGACGATGTTGTTGCCGACGAGGATGGTGATCAGGAGGCGGTGGGGATCGGATTTCAACTCCTGGACGACCGTCGCCCCGGGGACATCCTCCTCGACGAGCGACTCGACGCGGTGGCGTGCCAGCGAGAACATGGCAATCTCCGAGGAGGAGAAAAACGCCGATAGTGCGATCAACACGAGGATCGCGAGCGAGCCGCCGACAGTGACTGTCGTGTCGGTCAACGGCACGACATCGGTGATCTGTGCCGGGGATCCAACTCCGGCGGCGCTCGCTATCGGCGACAAACCCATGGAACTACTCATCGTAGTTGCGGGCTTAAATTAAGCGTTGCCCTCGCGGTGCCCGAATCGCCCCGAGCGAAGGGCTTAGGCCCGTCCCTGTCCTACGACGGCCCATGTCCGACAGCGATCCGCCGATCACCCTGTATCGTCTGCAGGCGTGTCCGTACTGCGAACGCGTCGTCCGGACGCTTCAGGATCTCGGCCTCGACTACACCTCGCGGTTCGTCGAACCGATGCACTCCGAGCGCGACGTGGTCAAGCGCGTCGCGGGATCACGACCCGTCCCGGCCATCGTCGACGACCGCACCGGCGTGACCATGTCGGAATCCGCCAATCTCGTCGAGTATCTGGAGTCCACCTACGGCGACGGCCTGGTCGACGCCGACGGGGGGGAGCACTGATGGTCGACTTCGAGGTAGTCGACCTCCCCGACACCGACCACGTCGCCGAGGGCGACCGCGCCCCCGATTTCACCCGTCCCCTCGTCAACGACGAGTTCTGGGAGGACGCATCGCTCACCGATCTGCTCACCCATGGCCCCGTCTGTCTCGTCTTCCACCCGATGGACGGCTCCTTCCCCGCGACGTACATCTGGAACGAACTCCGGGATCGTGACCTCGGCGACCACCTCACCGTCGTCGGCATCACTATCTCGACGCCCTACGCCCACAAGCGCCTCATCGAAGAACGGGACATGGACTTCTCCCTGTTTTCCGACCCCGCGAACGACGTGGCCCGCGAGTACGGCGTCGCTCACGACCTCGACGGGATGGCCGGTGTGTCCGAACCCCGTCCCGCCACGTTCCTGATCGACGCGGATCGCACCGTCCAGTACGCGTGGGTCGCCGAGGAGTGGCCCGACTTCCCGCCCTACGACGACCTCGAACGCGAGATCCGGGCGCTCGTCGATTGACCGATATGCGACTCGACGCCGCCGTCGACGCCGTCCGTGACGGGCGGGCCGTCGTCTACCCCACCGAGACAGTGTACGGACTCGGCGCCGACGCCACCGACTCCGACGCGGTCGAACTGGTGTTCGACCTGAAGGGTCGGTCACGGGAGAAGCCGCTGTCGCTCGCCGTTCCCGACGTGGACGCCGCGCTCGATCACACCCAGCCCACCGACCGCGAGGAACGCTTCATGCGCCGCTTTCTCCCCGGGCCCGTCACCGTCATCGTCGCCCGCCGTCCGACGCTCCCGGACGCCCTCACTGCCGGTCGTGACCGCGTTGGGGTTCGGGTTCCCGACCACGACCTGGCGCTCGACTTCCTCGACCGCACCCCACCGCTGACCGCCACCAGTGCCAACCGTTCCGGATCGCCGAGTGTCACCCACCCCGACGCCCTCGACGACCGCATCCGTGAGGGCGTCGCCGTCGTCCTCGACGGGGGCGAGACGCCCGGCACAGAGAGTACCGTCGTCGACCCCGGTCGGGGCGTGATTCACCGCCGTGGCGCGATGGCCGACGACGTCGACGCCTGGCTACAGTCCGAGCAGTGATCTGAGCGAGCGCGTGCGCACACCGCACTGCTCGCGGTAGTCACAGGCGTCACATTTGGCCGTGTCGTCGATCCGCGGTGGGGGGCCGTCGATCCCCCGGATCGTCCGGATCGTCCGCCGGTAAGCCGCCCGGTTGTGCGTCGTCAGGTCGACCCGACGGACGACGCCGTGGGCGGGGTACTCGACCAGCGCCGACGGAACAGTTCGTTCGCGCTCCCACGCCAGGGCTTTCGCCATCGCCACCGCGCGGACGCGCTGTGGGCGCCACACTCCCCGCTCCGGCGGCCGCCCCGGCGAGACGAACGTCGGTGTCGGCGGATCGCCGGCCAGGAGCTTGTGGACGATGCCACGGCACTCCCGACCCTCGAGCAGTACCCCCCGATCCGCAGGGTCGGTCAGCGCCGCCCAGTCGTCGCGCGCCGCGAGGTCGTCGAGCGCGTCCCGGTACGCTCCGGGTGGGTGATCGATGGGTTCACCGGCCAGCGTCGCGTCGCTCGCTTCCCGGAGCGACGGATACCGGAAGGCGAGATCGCGACGCATCCGGGCCGCCGGGGGCGGCTCGTGGTCGTCCTCCCGCCGGGCGTAGTAGTACTGCCGCGGGCAGTAGGCCGCTCGTGCGAGCGCACCGAAGGTGAGCACGGGCGGTCGTGGCCGCGGCCTGGCATTTGAAACTCCGGCCCGAGACCTCCGAAATCCTCGACCCTGATAGGGATCTCTCACTTCCTCGAATACGGATCGAACGGTGCCGATTACGGCGGCTGTCGGGGATCTGGGCACCGTCTCCGGCTGTGCCGGGTTCGCGTCGGACGACGCGGGCACACTGGAATCGACGCCGGCGTGGCGCCACACGGCGTGAACCCGCAGGTGTTTCTCTCCCGAGATCCGAAGCTTCGGACTCGCCTGGACGACCCGAACGGCTGTTTCCGGGCTATCGAGTTGTTCCTCGGTGGAATCTACCCCGGTCACGAAACGGGTGTCTTCTGACTGGCCCTGCCGGATTCGAACCTCGGTCGTTTCGCTCGCTTCGCTCGCTACACTCTCCGCTTCGAATCCACAGGAGACATCGAACACGCCTCACTGTCGCTCGGCGGTTCTCATGGGCCCTGCCGGATTCGAACCTCGGTCGTTTCGCTCGCTTCGCTCGCTACACTCTCCGCTTCGAATCCACAGGAGACATCGAACACGCCTCACTGTCGCTCGGCGGTTCTCATGGGCCCTGCCGGATTCGAACCAGCGATCACCCGGTGTCCCATGGCCACGACCGGGTGTCGCGAGCCAGTATGAGCCGGGGGCTTTAACCAGACTAAGCTAAGGGCCCGTACGACGCGTATCGGCGCTCCGTCGCCTTGAACGTGCCGGACTGGCCGCCGTCGACCAAAACGCTGTTGGGTAAGCGATTGTTGGTGAAGTCATAGAGCGGTTTCGAGGATGAT
>JBDGTP010000021.1:0-14351 GCA_042216725.1 Haloplanus sp. | reverse complement strand
TTAGTGAGTGGCAACAGATATGTCTGAGTTTATATCGAAACCGTGCAACGGGCTAAGGGAAAGAGAGTAGTGAGCCGACGCATAATTCTCGATGAGGAGGCTTCGTTGTGCACACTCGTCGCCTCCTCATTCCTCTCGAAAAGTAGCCTCGATAAGCCGCTGCTGTCACGTGGTTCTCGACTTAGCTAAAGACGGATGCCCCATCGTTATCTAGCGGGGGAGAAATCCCAGCCACAAATAATCTGTGCCAGCCTCCGGAGTGAATTTTGAAGGGGGTGGCACGGGTAGGGGGGATATGTCGTCTCCGCCTCGCACGTTCGAGGAGGCAGAGGAGGCCGACGTGGCGCTTCCGGAGTTGATTCCGGCCGTGGAGCTGACGGACGAGGAACGAGAGCGGATACGGAACCGAGACGGCGTCTGGCTGTGGACGGCAGACGACATCGAGGACACCATCGGGCCGGTGCCGGTGTGTCTCGAACTCGACCGTGAACGGCTACAGGTGTACGTCGAGGGGGCGTTGATCGACATCGTCGGGTGGATACGGGCGTACCTCTCGGAGCGGTTGGAGTCGTCGTATCGTCGGATCACCGGCCGAAAGGAGGGGATGCTCATCATCGACGGGCCGTACGGGGAAGTCGAGTCGCTACTCTACGACATCCCGGGGGAGGGGACGGCGTCGTTCCTGCAGGAGGTCGACCGGGACGACGTAACGGTGACGTTCGACCTCGATCCCACCGAGGACATCGAGGACACCGTCCGGTCGATGGTCGCGGAGTTACTCAAAGGGCACCACGAGGAACCGATCCAGATCAGCCGGCGAAACCCGCGGTCGGTGCTGTTCCTCCGTGGCGACCGGAAGCCGGCGCACGACTTTCTCGTGGACGTTCTGGAGTACGTCGACGGGGAGTTCCGCACCGCCTTCCGGGAGACGTGGAAGGAGGTCGTCGATGACGGCGACACGGTGACACGGTATCGGATCGACTGGGAGTCGCACGCGACGAGCGAACCGGACGACTAGGCCCCGCCCCGACGCGTCACTCGGGCGCCGTCGTCTCGGCGACTGCCCGCGCCAGTCGCTCGAGAACGTCGGGGTCGTACCCCTCGTCGGCGTGGTTCACGTTCCACAGGCCAGCGGTTCGGATCGCACGACTCCGGCTATGGCGGCCGAGCCAGTCGTCCGCTCGGGGGTCGACCGTCGGGGCGCCGTCGTTGCTGAGGAGGGCGATTACGTTCCGTTCGAGAACCGCCCGGTCGCTGTCGGGGCCGGGTTCGTCGTCGACGGCGACCCAGAGGAAGGGCTGTTCCCGAACGTACGCACTCACCCGCCGTTCGAGGATGTACTCCTCGTCACGAACGGCCGCGCGGTCACGCTCGATGTCCGACCAGCGGGCATCCCAGTCGGGGTAGTCGTCGTGGAGCGCGTGTTTCTCGATGATCGCCTCGCCGATCCGCTTGCGGTATACGGAGCCGCGGTGATTCCCGCCGTGTGGGTGGTCGGCGCTCCCGCTACCGGTGCCGTAATGCTGTTTCAATCGATCCCACAGCGACGTTCCGCTCCCCGCGGAGACGGCGTGTGTCCCGACGCGCGTCACGCGCAACCTGTCGCTCGCCGCGCGCGTCTCGCCCGGTTCGAGAAAGAAGTAGACGCCGCGGTCGGGCCAGTCCATGTAGCCGGTGCAGTGTTTGAGTTTCCGCGGCCCGCCGACGCGACGAGCCAGGTCGTCGAGGAGCCGGTAGAATCGGTCGAGGTCATCACGGCGAGCCATCGGTGTCGGGAGCCTCACACCCCGTCCCAAAGAAGTTCAGCACGCGCTGGAACCACGCCTGCCGGTCAGGACGGCCGTCGGCTAGCGACGCGAAATCCCCCGCGTACGGCCTCTGAAACGGTTAGTCCACCCGTGTTTGAGCGACGGTTCCGAACGGTCGGTTGAGGATCGAACGGCCGATTCCCAACGGCGTGAGCCCGGAGACGTTCCGGGATATCGTCGCAGGCTGGGCGGCCGTCGGGGCCGACGACGCTCCCCGATACACCGCCGATGTCGAGGAGGCGACTGGTATTTCGGACGCTGCCGGTCGACAGACACGCGTTCTCGAAGCGACGGAAACGGAATCGGAAGCAGTCGACGGGTCGCTCCGGGCCGCTCGTCGACGAGATGCTCGACGACGAGGCAGCCTGACCAGTGTCTCGTCGGCAGGCTCGACGGATCCGTTCGGTGACCCACCGCCACCCTCGCTCCGCGCAGACTGCTCGATTTTGACAGCTATCCGTCAATGACAATTTCAACAAATAGCATAAGTAACACCCTATCAATCTGGATTGTTATACCCTTCAGACCCCGTTTTTGTATTCATTTTTAAATATATAATTCAGACTGTTCACTGATACGGTAGAAGATCAGATAGCATTTGAACCCGAGCCGGAGGGAACCGAGGATCGCCGAGGAGAACTCGCTCGTAGCGCCGAATCAGTTACCGAACCGCCAGACACCGTTTGGATTTAACAAAGTATTCATTATAACTGTTGTTTTAAATATTTATGCAGGGATTTCACTGATTCGAGGACAGATGCGGAACGTTTAAGGCTATCTTGGGGTTTGCTTCAGTCGCAATGGCAAACGGTAAGGTTGATTTCTTCAACGACACTGGCGGCTACGGTTTCATCGACACTGAGGATGCTGACGACGACGTGTTCTTTCACATGGAGGACGTTGGCGGTGAGGATCTAACGGAAGGAACCGAGATCGAATTCGACATCGAACAGGCCCCCAAGGGCCCGCGGGCGACGAACGTCAACCGCGTCTAGCTACGGTTTCACTCCGTCGCCTCCCGGCGACAGCGTGTAACCCGTTTTTCCGACATCCCACCCGGCGAGCGACGCGCTCGGCGGCCTCGCTACCGATCAGCCGACCGCGTCGAGCGAGCGGGAGCGTAGCGGGCGGCGGACGGCCCGTGTGTCGCCGGCCGTCCCGTTCTCGGCGGTGCGCTGGATGACGTACCGCTGGCCGACCATCGGATCGAGGAGGGCGTCGACGGGCGCGCGGTCGTCCCGGAGCACCGGCACGTCGTCGGTCGGCGGCGGCGGTCGGTAGGTGCTGATCTCGGCCGAGAGATTCGTGCCAATCGCCCGCCTGGCGTTCCGCCGCCGCAACTCCCCTTTCGTGAGCCGATCCGCCCGCTTGGTGGCGACGACTTCGACGTTCTGGACGGCGCTCCCTTCCGCGGTCGGGAACGTGTAGACCTGGGGGAACACTCGCGCCATCGTCTTGTATTCGGCGCGGTAGAACTTCGAGGCGGGGCCGCTGGGTGCGGAAATCAGGTTGGCAAAGAGGACACCGTCGTCGTCGAGTCGGCTCTCCGCGAGGCGCATGAACTCGACCGTCGTCAACTGGAAGGGCACCTTGTCCTTCTTGTAGGCGTCGAGGACGATCAGGTCGTAAGTGCGGTTCGTCTCCTGGAGGAACTGCCGGCCGCCAGTGTTGTAGACGTGCAGGTTCGCCGACTCCTCCAGTTCGAAGTAGCGTTTCGCCGTGTCGATCACTTCGGGATCGATTTCCGCAACCTCGACGGTGACGTTGTACTCCTCGGCGAAGTGTTTCGGGCCGGTGAAGCCGCCGCCGCCGACGAACAGCACCCGGTCGACGTCCTCGGTCATGAGCAGGGGGAGATGGAAGTAGCGCGTGTAGCCGAAGACGTGGCGGTCGGTATCGGACACGTCCATCGCGCTGTGGGGCTGACCGTCGAGATACAGCGTCCGCACGTCACCGAGTTGCGTGACTTCGAGTTCCTGATACGGTGTTTGGGTGTGATAGAGCACGGGGCCGCCGGCCGAGACGCCGACCGTCCCGCTGAAGCCAGCGCCGACGACTAGGAGGGCGACCACGACGGCGGCCACGGTCGGTTCCCGCCGCTCCGTCCCCCACACGAGCCACGACGCCGTGGCGACGAGCAACAGGCCGAAGCCGACGCCGATGGTCTCGACGCGGAGTGCCGGAACGAGCGCGAACGTCGTTACGAAGGCGCCGACGATACTGCCGACGGTGCCCAGGGCGTAGACACGGCCCGACGCGGCGCCGACCCCCTCCGTCTCCGAGAGTTCCGCGGCGTACGGGCTGATGAATCCCAGCAGGTAGGTCGGCGGACCAAAGAGGAGGGTCACGGCGGGGAGGGAGGCGAAGCGACCGGGCAGGGGAATCGCCGACGCGGTCGCCAGCAGGATATCCGTCGCGAACACCACGAGCGCGACGTATGCGGCCGTGCCGAGCAACAGCCACGCCAGGCGCTCGTCGGTCGCGCGGCGGGCGGCCCGCTGTCCACCGAGGTGATAGCCGAGGCTAAGCGCCGCGAGGAAGACGCCGATGATGCTTCCCCAGGTGTAGATACTGCTCCCGAACTGCGGGGCGATGACCCGCCCCGCGAGAATCTCCAGGCCCATGCTGGCGACGCCGGAGACGAACACCGCGAGTTCGGGGGCGGGCGGGCGGCCGACGCGCGCACGGAGGGGCGACATGCGCCCCGATATTGGCCACGGAGCCGTTAAGCCTTGGCTCGCCGCCCGAGGAACGTGTTCGAGACGAGGCCGATGGTCGAAACCACATGGTCGTCGATTGTGGGAGGCGAGAGGACACCACGCGGCGTGTGTGAACCGGCGTGTGACCGGTGGCGACTCCGCCAGGCAATCGGGGCGGGCGGCGTCGTCGCGGGCCTCGGCGGGCGTGTGAGTGCCCAGAGCCCACTTTTATCCGCCCGAGACGCGTAGCGCCGCCGACCGATGGCCGAGTCGGAGTGCAAAATCGACGCGGTGTGTGCCAGTCGAAACCTGCCGACGCTCCCCGAGCGACTGGTGGAGCGTCGCGTCGAGGAGGGCGACAGCCTGCGTGACCTCGAACGCTTCTTCAACCGCGAGGTGTTGGCGGCGGCGATGCGGGCAGCGGGAATGGAGTTGCTGGAAGCGGAGGCGGCGAACGTCTACCGCCTGCTCACCGACGACGACGTGAGCCACGCGGCCCGAACCGAGGCCCGTGATCGACTGCTCCGGGCCGGCGTCGATGTCGACGCCGTCCGTCGGGATTTCGTCACGTATGGAACCGTCCGGACGCATCTCCGGGAGTGTGCGGGCGTCGACACGGGGCGGGAGACGACGGTCGACGCCGGAACGGTGACCGACACGGTGTTCAAACTGTTCGGGCGCACCGAGGCGGTCACCGAACGGGAACTGACGCGACTGGCCGAGACGGACGAACTGGACGCGGGTGAGCTGACGGTGTCGCTGAACGCACGTGTCGCCTGCGACGCCTGTGGCGAGGCGTACAGCCTCCTCCGGTTGCTCGAACGCGGCGGGTGTGCGTGCGACGCGAGCGACACGGAGTCACAAGCGTAATAATCCCGTCCCGACGTACGAGAAGTACGTTCACCGGCCACGGCGGCCGGAGGAGGGACGATGACTAGCGACGATCCGAAGACCGGGGGGGAGCAGTTGGCCGTTAGCGTCAGAAACGTCGGGGGCATCGAACGGGCGTCAGTGACGCTCGATCCCGGCGTGACGGTCGTCGCGGGCGAGAACGCGTCGAACAAGTCGTCGCTACTCGGGAGCCTCGGAGCGGCGCTCGGCGGGCCACACCCGCCGCTCCGGGGCGACGCCGACGACGGTTCCGTGACGCTCGACCTCGACGGGGAGCGGTTCGGCATCGACCTCACCCGCGAGGAGAGCGAGGCGCGACACACCTCGGAACGCCGGGCGAAGTCCGGTGACGGCCGGACGCTCGTCGCGAACGCGACGCCGTACACCGACGCGTCGACGCTCGTCGAACTGTTCGTCTGCCTCGACGAAGACAACCCGATCCGTCGGTCGGTCGTCGAAGGGGGGGATCTCCACGACCTGCTCATGCGCCCGGTCGACACCGCGGCAATCGACACGGAGATCCAGCGGCTAAAGCGTCGCCGCGACGACATCGACGACCGAATCGACGACCTGGACGACCGGATCGACGACCTACCGGAACTGGAGGTGCGGGCCAACCAACTGGCCGAGAAGCGCGACGACCTGACGGCGCGACTCGACGAGAAACGGGCGGCGCTCGATGACCTCGACTACCGCGACGCCGCCGAGGCGGCCCGCGACTGCCTCGATGCACTGGACGACGCCCGCGAGGAACGCGAACGGCTTCGCGACCGACGCGACACCAAACGACGGGCCGTCGAGTCGCTTCGGGAAGATCTCGACGCGGTCGAGGAACAACTGGCGTCGCTGGCGGGCGAGGGGGACGACGCCGAGGCGCGACTGGACGCCGTCGACGAGGAACTCACGCGGCTCCGCGAACGCAAGGGTCGCCTCGACGAGACGATCAACGCCCTGAGTCCCATCGTCGAGATGAATCAGCAGTTCCTCGCCGAGACGCGCCTCCCCGCGGGGTTCGACGAGGGTGACGTGGTCGACGAACTCGACCCGGAGTCGGGATCGGTCACGTGCTGGACCTGTGGCCAGTCGGTCGAACGGAGCGAGATCAAAGAACAGATCGAGGCTGTCGAGGCGATCCTGCAGAAGAAACGGGAGGAACGGGCGACCGTCGAGGCGCGGATCGAGGAGCACCGAAGCGAGCGCGAAGAACTCGAAGCGCGTCTCGACGAGCGGTCTGATCTCGACGAGCGCCGGCGACGGCTCGAACGCGAAATCGAGGAGCGGGAACGAACCATCGCCGGCCTCGACGACCGCATCGACGACGTGAGGGAGCGGATCGGCGAACTGGAGGCGGAACTCGAAGATGCCGCCGCCGGCGACGACCTGCTCGACCGCCACCGTGCGGTGAGCGACCTGGAGTACGAGCGCGGGCGTGTCGAGCGCGAACTCGCCGACGTGGAGGCGGAAATCGAGGCTGTCGAGGCGGCCCGAGAGGAGCGCGAGTCGCTCCGGGCGGAGCGCGGCGAGGTAGCCGAGCGGTTGACCGAGTTACGCGACCGGGTCGAACGGATCGAACGCGAAACCGTCGAGACGGTCAACGAGTGCATGGCGCGCGTTCTGGATCGCCTGGCGTACGACGAGGTCGAACGCATCTGGATCGAGCGCCGTGAGGAGGACGGGGACACGACGTTCGACCTGCAGGTAGTGCGGACGACGGACGACGGCACCGTCTACCGCGCCGCGGTCGACACCCTCAGCAAGAGCGAACGCGAGGTGGTGGGTCTCGTGATCGCGCTCGCGGGGTATCTGGTGTACGACGTGGCCGACGAGGTGCCGGTCGTCGTCGTCGACGCCATCGAGATGCTGGACGCCGAGCGTATCCGTGGCCTCCTCGAATTTTTCGACGAACACGCCCGCTACGTGGTGGCTGCGGTGCTCCCGGAGGAGGCGGCCCGTCTCCGCGAGCGGTTCGACACCGTCACCCTGATGCCAGCGGAAGCCGCCTGAGATCGGGCAACGTAAATCACCGGCGACCGTATCGCCAGCATCGATGACGACATCGAAACGGACACCCGGTCACGCCGCCCGGGGCGCCTTCCGCCTCGGCGTGCGAACGGCTATCGTCGTCGGCCTCGCGGGTCTCGGTGCCCTCTACTGGAGCGGTGCGCTCACGCTTCCGACGGCCGTGTTCGTGCTCCTCGCACTGTTTCCCGTGTACCTCGTCCTCGTCGCCGCCGCCCTCAGCGTCTGGCTGGGCTACGACAAGGATGCGACGGATCTCCGCCCCGTCCACCGCTGACGATCAGTCGTCGTCGCGGCGTGGACGCCCGACCGGCGGGTCGGCCGCGACGGTTCGAAGCCGACCGAGCAGCGACGGGTGACCGCGTTCGTGCCGATGGAAGGTGAGGGTCAGGCCAACCAGCGCGACGACCGAGAGCGCCGCAAAGGGGCCGCCGGTCAGCACCGCCGCGGTCTGTAGCGACTCGCCGCCGCCGACGAGCAACACCGCGACGGCGACGACACCTTGGAGGACGCCCCAGAAGACGATACTACTGGTCGTCGGCGCCGACCCCCGCTCGGTCGCCAGGATGGCCACCACCAGCGTCGACGTGTCGGCGGAGGTGACGATGAAGACGACGATGAGCGCGAGAAAGCAAAAGAGCAGTAACCGACTGAGCGGAAGCGCCGCGAGGACGGGGAAGCCGGCGACGGCCACCGATCCGCCGTTGGCCGCGATGGCCCCGAGAACGTCCACGCGCCCGGCGTGTTGGAGTGCGAGGGCTGTGCCGCCGAACAGGAGGTGCCAACAGACGGAGGCGGCGGAGGTGGCGACGACACCAGAGAACACGACCGTCCGTATCCGCCGGCCTTTCGAGAGCGCGGCGAGAAACAGGCCGGCGAAGGGGGCCCAGGAGAACCACCACGCCCAGTTCCAGACCGTCCAGTTCGCGACCCAGTCGCCGCGGCGAAGCAGGCTCATCGACACGAACTCGGTCACGTAGCGCCCGAGGGCGACCCGACCGGCATCGACGAGGAATGCCCGGGGGCCAACGACGACGAGCAAGAGGGCAAAGAGGGTGAACAGCGCGAGAGCGACGCCCGCGATGCGGCGGATGCCTCGCTGGACGCCGCTCTCCGCGGAGATACTGTAGATAACGACCAGGCCGGCGACGAACAGGAGGGCGCCCACGCCGCCGAAGGCGACGCCCCACTGGAAGTCGATGCCCGCGAGGAACTGTTCGCCGACGAACGCGACGGAGGTGGCGACGCCGCCGATGGTCGCGAAGACGGCGAGGACGTCGACCACCTTCGCCGCGTAGCCGTCGAGTCCGTCGACACCGAGCACCGGCGCCAGGATGGTCGAGACGCGGAGCGGTGCGCCGTAGCGGTGAGTGAAGTACGCGATGGGCAGGCCGATGACGAGATACGCACTCCAGGCGGAGAGCCCCCAGTGAAACAGCGCGTACGTGAGAGCGACCACGACGGCGGCGTCGGATCGGGGCGGGACGCCCGCCGACGGGGGCGGCGAGCCGTAGTGAAAGAGCGACTCCGCGGGCCCCCAGAACACGATGCCGGCGGCGATACCCGCGGTGAAGAACATCGCGAAGTACGTCGGATAGGTGTAGTCCGGTTCGGCGTCGGGGCCGCCGAGTCGGATCGCACCCCACGGGCCGACGAGCAAGAACAGGCAGTAGACCACGGCCAGAAACATCGCTCCGAGAAAGAGCCAGCCGATGTCCCGGAAGAGGACGGAACGCACGGCGGCGACGGCGGCGGTCGTCCCGTCGGGGGCGAGCGACCACGCGGCGAAAAAGACGGCGAGGACGACGACGGGCACGCCGAACGTGACCGGATCTTGGCGGCCGAGAAAGCCCTCGGCCCAGTTGCGCCAGGAGACGTGGCGTACCCGGAGCAGATACGGCGCGCCCGGCCGGTCGTCGCCCCCGGAGGTGTCGCGGGTGTCGAGGGGGAGGAGCGCGAGATACGCCAGCCCGGAGCCGAAAAACAGGAGCGAAACGACGAGCCAGCCCCGGCCACTCACGACCGACCCGACGATCCAGGGGAAGAAAAAGCCCGAGACGACGACGACGCCCGACAGCACACACACCGGGAGGAGCGCCGCGCGGACGAGCCGCTCGACGACGCCCGTGCTGTGTGTTGCCATACCGTAGTTGTCGGCGGCCGACGGCAAAGGTGTGTCGTCCCGGCCCCCGCGACTTTTTGTGTCAGCCACCAGAAATCGTGTCACCGTGGCGAACGACGTTCCCGAACCGCCGAGCGACAGGGCGCTGGACGAGCTGTTTCAACAGCCCGAGCCGGTGCCGCTGGTCTACTGGCGGGCGTTCTCGGGCGCACGGACGGTCGTCCTCTTGACCGGAGCGGCAGCCGTCGCCGCCTTCGTCGCCGGTCTCTCCCATCTGAGCCGGGGAGCGTTCACCCCTGCCGGTCCCCTCGCGGCGGCACTCCCCCGGGGCGTGAGCGAGATAGTTCCCCTCGCCGGCGTCCTCGTGGCGTTCCTGCTCACCGTCACCGCCGCGGGGTTGCGGGGCGGGTACCGACTGGCCTGGTACGGCGCGCTCGCCTTCTTTCCCCTCCTCCTCGCCGCGCCGTTAGTGACGGGCACCGCGACCGACGTACCCCCGTTCGTGCTCGGGCTGGTCGGGCTGGCGCTGGTCGTGAAAAACCGGAGCCAGTTCGACCGGGCGGTCGACCTCTCGCCGTTCCAGACGGCCGCACTCCTGGCGTTCGTGGCCGTGCAGGTGTACGGCACCGTCGGCACCTACGCCATGCGTGATCGCTTCACCGGTGTCAACACCCTGACCGACGCCTTCTACTACATCATCGTGATGGGGACGACCGTCGGTTACGGCGACGCGACGCCGACGACTCGGCTCACGAAGCTGTTCACCCTCTCGGTTATCGTCCTCGGGACGGGCGCGTTCACCGTCGCCTCGGGCTCGTTGCTCATCCCGGCCATCGAATCCCGGCTCTCCAGTGCATTCGGAACCATGACCGCCTCGGAACTCACACTGCTCGACGACCACGTCCTGGTCGTGGGCTACGGCGAACTGACCGAACCGCTCCTCGACGAACTCGCGGCGACGACGGAGGTAGTCGTCGTGACCGCCGACGCCGACCGAGCGGCGGCGCTCGACGACCGCGACGTGAAGGTGTTGCAGGCCGATCCGACGGACGAAGCTCCGCTCTTGGACGCCCGGATCGACGCGGCTCGGGGTGTCGTCGTGGCGACTGACGACGACGCCCGGGACGCCCTGGCCGTCGTCGCCGCGCGACAGGCCGCCCCCGACGTGCGAATCGTCGCCGCGGCGAACGATCAGCGCCACGCCGACAAGCTCGAAGCCGTCGGCGCCGACACGGTCATCAGCCCGGCGGTCATCGGCGGCCGTCTGCTCGGGCGGTCGGTGCTCGGGGAGCGCGACGACACGCTCGTCGACGCCCTCGGCGACGAGGGGACGGGCGACTGACCCCGGTCGATGCCGGCGATTCGGGCGACGCCAGCCCCCAAGTTATTTGCTCCCCTCAGGAGAACGAACGGTCAGGGAATGGTAGCGACATGTACGATACGATTCTGATTCCGACCGACGGGAGCAAAGAAGCCCGGAAGGCCGCCGAACACGGGATCGAACTCGCGTCGGCGTTCGACGCGACGGTACACGCGCTCTACGTCATTCAGCTCCCGGGAGCACCACGGACGGTGTACATCTGGGACGACGAGGAGGAGGTGCGCGAGGAGTACCGCGAGTACGGCGAGGAGGTGACCCAGGAAGTCGCCGACATGGCGTCCGAGGCGGGCGTCGAGACGGAGACGGCGATCAAGACCGGCTCGATCCACGAGGGGATCGTCGACTACGCCGACGAAATCGACGCCGACGTGATCGTGATGGGCACGGGCTACCGTGGGAAGGTCGGTGGACTGCTCGGGACGACCGCCGAGAAAGTGGTACGGACGGCGAACGTGCCCGTGACGACGATACGGCTGAACGAAGTGGACTAGGTCGACGCCCGCGTCTCCCGGAAGTAGATGGTGAGACTCGCCGCCAGGAAACTCAACCCGGCGACGGCGAGCGATCCGCGGGCCATCGAAACGAGAGCGAACAGCATCAGCGCGGCGGCCAGAATCGCCAGCGCCGTCGAGAGCGGGCGCATCGTCTGCCGTATCACGCGTGCGAGCCCACAAAAAACCGCTAGAAGTGTTCGAGTTCCCAGTGGTACTGACACCGATTACAGGTGGCGTACTCGGGAACGTCGACCGTCTCGGGGTGGCGATACCCGAACTCCATCCGGTTGCCACAGACCGGACACCGCATGGCGAGCAAGTCGAGTCGGGGGAAGTCCTCGGCCGGGAACTCGGCGCGACAGCCGGGGCAGTCGATGGGTTCGCGAACCCGGTGGTAGATTTCGTCGTCACAGCGGGGACAGCGCACCCAGGCCGGCGGGCGACTGGCCCAGCCCACGTCACCGTCGACGGTCGTCGTCTGGGCCTCGGGTATCGAGAGACGGAGCTCCATCTCGGGATCGGAGCGGAGCGGTTCCACGAGCGTCGACACCAGCGTGCGAAGCGCCCCGGCGAGCGTGGACGCGGCCCGTCGTATTCGCCGGCGCCGCTCAGACATCGACGGATGAACTGGCGGGGAGCGACGGTCGACCGATCATGGCGTCCGTTCGGCGGCGACCATAATAAGTCACAGCCCGAGGCGGGCGATGGTTTTTCGGCGGCCGCGTGTGACCGGCGCGCATGGACGCGTTCGTTGCCCTCGGCCCGACTGTCGTCGCCGACACGCCGACGGTAGTTCGGAGCGCCGTCGCGGCCGCCACGGCGTTGCTGGTCGGCGGGATTCTCCTGACGTGGTTCGAGGGACTGCTCGACCGCTCGGTCGACGCGGCAGTCGAACGGCCGGTGCTGACGATACCGTACGGCGCCGTCGCCTTCGGCGGTGTGGGATTTCTCGGCGCGTTCGGCTACAGCCAACTGATCCGCGTGGTCGGCAGTGGGGGGGCCGCGACGGTGGTCGGGGCGCTCGTCGTCCTGGTGTGGCTGGCACTGGCCGGCTTCGGCTTCGCCGTCGTGGGCACGGCCGCCACGGCGGTGTGGGGCGCCCGTGATCCGGCGGCGGGGGTGGTCGTCGGGGCGGCCATCAGCGGCGGCGTGTGGCTAGCGCCGACGGTCGGCGTCGGTCTGGCGCTCTGGGCGACCGTCGGCGCCATCGGCGTCGGCGGCCCGGCCCGTCGGTGGATCCATGCCTCACGGTCGGTCGACGGCGAACACTGATGTCGGTGGATTGCGTACCTCCAGATATGTCAGCCCTGTGGGCACTCCAAGGCGGCGTGGAAACCGTCGGCAGCATCGCCGTGTTCGCCGGGACGATACTGGTGGCGCTCGGCGTCGTCGCACTCGGCGTGTTCGTCTACCGGAGCGCCTTCGGTGACGGCGTGCGCTGGCCGGACGAGGAGTACGCGAACGAAGAGGAGGGTGTCAGGCGCGGAACCGACGACGAGGAGTGGAGATACTACTAGTCGCCCGGACTCGACTCGCTTCCCTCCCTGATGTCGGTGACCATCTCGTCGCCGGACGTGACCACGTCGACATCCTCCTCTTCGGATATCTCCGCGATGCGATCCCGGAACTCCTCGGATTCGAGGATCTGGTACTCGTGGTCGAGACCGAGATAGACGGTGTAACACATCAGGAGGAGGACGATGGCGAAGGGGAGGCCGGTGGTGATGGCCGCCGTCTGGAGGGCGCTCAGTCCGCCGCCGACCAGCAGGACGGCGGCGACGACACCCTCGGTGACCGCCCAGAAGATGCGCTGGGCCCGCGGCACGTCGTGTTTCCCGCCGGAGGTCAGGTGGTCGACGACCAGCGATCCGGAGTCGGAGGACGTGACGAAGAAGGTCATCACCAGGAAGATGGCGAGGATGGACGTCACCGTCGCGAACGGGAAGGCGTCGAGCATCGCGAACATGGCGTAGGTCTGTCCCTGGTTGTTCAGTGTCGAGAGGACACCCCCGCCCATCTGGAGCTGGACGAACAGGGCGGAACCGCCGAAGGTGGCGAGCCAGAGGAAGGAGAACAGCGACGGCAGAACCAAGACGCCGAAGACGAACTCACGAACCGTCCGGCCCTTCGAGATGCGGGCGATGAACATGCCGACGAACGGCGACCACGCGATCCACCAGCCCCAGTAGAACACGGTCCAGGCGTGTTGCCAGCCGGCGGCCTCGCCCGCGAAGGCTTCGGTGTAGAAGCTCAGGGAGAGGAAGTTCCCGAGGTAGGCGCCGATGCTGTTGACGAAGGTGTCGAGGAGGAACAGCGTCGGCCCCGCGATGAGCATGAAGCCGAGGAAGATGAACATCAGATAGATGTTGATGGTGCTCAGGCGTTTGACACCGCTATCGAGGCCGGCGGCGACCGACAGCGTCGCGATGCCGGTGACGACGGCGATGATGCCGACCTGAACGCCGACGCTCGCCCCCGGGACGAGCGCGCTGCCTGCGAGCGTCTCGGTGACGACGGCGAGGCCGGCGTTGATCTGCTGGGCGCCGAGGCCGAGCGAGGTGGACAGGCCGAACAGGGTCGCGAACACCGTCACCAGGTCGATCAGGTGACCCGGCCAGCCGTAGATGCGTTCGCCGAGGAGGGGCCAGAAAATCGACCGGAAGGTCAGCGGGAGCCCACGGTTGAACGAGAAGAACGCGAGTCCGAGGCCGACGAGGCCGTAGACGGCCCACGGGTGAAAGCCCCAGTGGAAGAAGGTGATCGCCATCGCCGCGCTCCCGGCCGCGGCGGACTCGCCGGCGACGTCGAAAAAGGAGCCGCCGCCGGACGCGAAGTGCCACATCGGTTCGGCCACGCTGAAGAACATGAGACCGATCCCCATGCCGGCGCTGAACAGCATCGCCATCCACGAGAAGTCGCTGAACTCCTTTTCGGCCT
>JBDGTP010000023.1:0-15373 GCA_042216725.1 Haloplanus sp. | reverse complement strand
TCACACAGATGAAACAAGAAGACATGGTTCTGCTTCGCGAGGAATGCAGTGACGGCAACGATCGCGCGTGCCACACGCTCGAACGGCTCTGCGAGGACGGACGGGACGACGCCTGCCGCTACGTTCCGAAGTGACGCGACCGCTTCTCGACGCCGGTTCTGCCCTGCCGCGTACAGCCCTCTCGACTCACTCGCGCACCTGACCGAGGCCGCTCAGAAGCGGGTTCCCCGCTCCCGGACGCTGTCGAGCTCCGACTGCGTGTCGACGTCTCGTCTGACACCCGGATCCCCCGTCTCGACCAGCACCGAATCGTCGCTCGATAGCAGGATCTCCCGGCCACCCACGTCGCCGTCGACGTTGGTCAGCACGTCGAAATGTTGGGAATCGAACAATACCGGATTCCCCCGCTCGCCGTCGTACGCAGCCGCCAGGGCCGTTGCCTCGCCCGCCCGATAGGCGGCCACGAGGGCGTCGACGCTCGTGGGCGCGACGAGTGGCATGTCCCCGAGTGCGAACACCGCGCCGGCCACGTCGTGTGCCTCCCGAACGGCGCGCACCCCCGCCCGGACGCTCGTGGCCTGCCCCTCGGCGTAGTTCGGGTTTTCGACCACCGCGAAGCCCAGACCGTCGAGTGCGGCCGCGACCCGGTCGCCGTCCGCTCCGATCACGGCTACCAGCGGTTCGACCGCTGCCTCGGCGAGGGTGCGGGCGGCGTGGCGAACCAGCGGCTCGCCGTTCAGCGTCGCCAGCAGTTTGTTTCGGTCGCCGAACCGCGAACTCGTCCCGGCTGCGAGCAGGACACCCGCCACCGGCTTCTCGCGAACCGGATCGGCGACGGATTCAGGCGGATCGACGACCGGGAGATCGGGCGTCATTCGACCACTGCGTAGGGGACGACGGCGACGCTGTCGCCCGCGGTTCGGCCGCTCTCGGTGACGAAGAAGCCGTCGGCCCGCGAGGCGCGGGTGCTCGACGACAGGACGCTCGGGTCGAACGTCTCGTCGTAGACCGACAGCGGCGACTCGGCGTGTCCGAGCGGCGTCGCCTCGTCCCCCTCCAACAGGACGGGGACGACGTATTCGAAACCCGAGACGCCGATCCCCACGTCGGTCGTCAGGGTAGCGGACACCGTCGGGAGTACCGTTTCGCCGGCGAAGAAGGGGCGGGCGACCAGCGTCGTGACGGCGTGTGCGCCGACCGGCTTGCCGGGGATGGCGACGGCGACGGCGCCGTGGTCGGACAGGCGGGCAACGGCGATTGGCTTGCCCGGACGGATCCGGACGCGGTGGAAGAGCACCTCGCCGAGTTCCTCGAGTGCCCGCACGACGTGATCCTTGTCGCCGACGCTAGTGCCGCCGGTGGTGACGACCACGTCGTAGTCGTCCGCGAGATTGGCGATGCGGTCGCGCACGCGACGGTACTCGTCGGGAACGGTTCCGTCGTAGGTCGGGTCGTGCCCCCACGACTGGAGGAGACTCGCCAGCATCGGCGAGTCGAAGTCGCGCTGGCGTCCCTCGTGGATCTCGGTTCCGGTCGCCAACAGGGCGGCGTCGAACTGCTCGTGCACTTCGACCGCGTCGTATCCGAGGTCACCGAGCAGAAGCGTGTCCTTCGGTGCGAGGCGTTCGCCCGCCGCGAAGAGTCGCTCGCCTGCGCTGATATTGCTCCCGCGCTCGTAGGTGTCGGTGCCGGGCGCGATGGGGTCGCCCCGAAGCTGTCCGTCCTCGACGACCGCCTGCTCCTGTTTGAGGACGGCGTTGGCCGCCGGCGGGAGCGGTGCGCCGGTGAAGATGCGGACGGCCTCGCCCGACGCGAGAGTGGGTGGGTCGTCCTCGGGGAAGACTTCCTCGTCGTGGAGCACCAGCGGGTAGTCGTCGGTGGCGTCGAACGCGTAACCGTCCATCGTCGACCGCGACACCGGCGGCTGATCCCGCTCGGCGACGAGATCCGTGGCGAGCGTTCGTCCGGCTACGTCGGCGAGTGCTACCGTCTCGGTCGGCTGCTCAGCCAGAACGGTCTCCCGCAACTCGAGGAGGGACTCGACCGCCGCCGCTCGCCACACCATCTCGCGTGTCATATGCGGGCTTAGGCACCGTCCGCTGATAAAGGGCGGCGGCCACCGACGGCGTCGTGCGGTCGGCGCGGACGGGGTTCCTCCTCAGACGATGTCGGCAACGCTCGTCAGTTCGATGTCGGCGTCGTCGAGGCGGTCGTGGATCTCCTCCAGAATCTCGACGACGTTCGGAGTGTCTCCGTGTACGCAGATGCTCTCGGCCGGGATATCGAGTTGCTCGCCGGACGGCGTCTCCACGACGCCCTCGGTCGCGATGCTGATGAATCGGTCGGCGACGAGTTCCGGATCGCGAGCCGTCTTCTCTTTCGGGATCACGACGCTCCGATCCGACCGGTAATCGAGGTCGACGTAGCCCTCGAACGCGGTTCGAATGGGGTACTCCTGAGCGACCTCGTAGATGTTCATATCCGTCGCGAGGTAGATCAGATCCTCGTCGACCTCCAGGATGCCCTCGATCACTGCCCGGGCGTGTTCCTCGCTCTCCGAGAGCATCGTGTACATCGCGCCGTGGGGTTTGACGTGCTGGAACGGGACGCCGAGTTGGTCGGCGAACGCTCGCAACGCGCCGAGCTGGTAGACGACGTAGTCTCGCACCTCCTCGGGCGAGGCGTCCATCGTCCGGCGGCCGAAACCGAGCTTGTCGGGGAGACCGGGATGGACACCGACGTCGACGTCGTGGTCGTCGGCGAGTGCGACCGTTCGCCGCATGACGTGCGGATCACCCGCGTGATACCCGCCGGCGATGTTCGCCGTGGTGATGTAGGGCATCACCTCGGCGTCCCGGCCTTTGGTGTACTTGCCGAAACTCTCGCCCATGTCGCAGTTGATGTCGATGTGGTGAGTCATGACTGATCGATGCTCGGGGAGATGTCCCCCGAGGGATTAAATCACCGGGAGGATCGGTCCGATGATTCCCGATCCGACGAACATCACGTGGACGGTCGCGATGGCCGCGAGAAGCGAGATCCAGCCCGTGTACCGCTTCGCGGCGGGCATCATGTACCCGTGAGTGAAGAGGTAGAACCCACCGAGGGTGAACGGCGCGTAGATGAGCAGATCGATGATGATTCCCCACGAGACGGGGGCACCGGCGGCGAAAAGCCCTCCGATCAGGAGGAGTTGCACCGGAATCTCGCCGAGGGCGACGATGCCGAGTGGCTTCATGTCCGCACCGTACCAGTGGATGATCGCGGCGATTAGCCAGAGCAGGCCGTACAGGAGCGGAATCGCCGTGAAGAGGAGACTGACGACGCCGCCGAAGGTGTTATCGATCGTATGCCAGAGCCCCATGATGAACAGCGTCAGGAAGCCGGTGAATTCGACGGCTGCGATTCCCTTGAGTTCCGGCTCGTTCAGTTCGTAATCCTGGTAGATAGCGATGAACCAGACGAACAGCGGGAGGACGAGTCCGGACATCCCGAACGCCACGGCGTTAACCATGAGTCCCCCTCCCCGGTTGATAGTGAGCGTGGTCTGTTCCCCGAAGTCGTGTCGTCTCGACGGTGTGAGTGTGTGCTTTCACGGTCTACACCAGCCGACACGTTCACGATTAGTCGTTATAAATGTATGGTACAGAACTGATATGTCCGGGAAGAAAAATGCCGCTCTTGCAGTGAGCTTCGGCGCGACCCGCTCCCTCGCCACGCAAAGCTATAAGTGATCAGCCAGCCGGCATGTAGGTGGGATGGGTGGAGACAACACGCAACATTATTCGAGGGATCTAGAGGAGCGCAGTTCCAGCACGGGTACATTACACGTACTATGACTGATCACGACATCGAGCTGACCGTTAATGGAACCGAACACGAACTGAGCGTCGAACCCCGAACGCTCCTCGCACACGCCCTCCGGGACGAACTGGGCTATACGGGAACGAACGTCGGGTGCGAGACGACGATGTGCGGAGCCTGCACGGTGCTCCTCGACGGCGATGCCGTCAAGTCCTGCACGGTGCTGGCGGTGCAGGCGGATGGGTCGGCAGTCGAGACGGTCGAAGGGCTGTCGGACGACGGCGAGTTCCACCCGCTTCAGGAGAGCTTCCAGAAGGAGCACGGGTTGCAGTGTGGCTACTGCACGCCGGGCATGATGATGACTGCCGTCGACTTCCTCGAGGACAACCCCGACCCGGACGACGAGGAAATCCGGGAGGCTCTCGAGGGGAACATCTGTCGGTGTACGGGCTATCAGAACATCCTCAACGCCGTCAAATCGGCCGCCGACGACATGGGCGGCGCATCGGGGGCGGACTGAGATGCCCGACTCAATCGAAGCGGGGCAGGCCGAGAAACTCCAGGGCTCGCCAGTCGAGCGCCGGGAGGATCCGGAACTGCTCACGGGTGAAGCGACGTTCACCGACGATATGGAGCCACGTGGAACCGCTCACATGGCGGTGCTCCGGAGCCAGTACGGTCACGCGCGGATCGAGTCCGTCGACACGAGTGCGGCGGAGGAACTCGACGGGGTGCTCGCCGTCTACACCGCCGACGACGTGGCGGCGAGCGACGCGCCGGGGCAGGTCGAACCGATCTGGCTGCTGCCCGACCTGAAGCGACCACCCTATCCGATGCTGGCTCGGGACAAGACCCGGTATCAGGGCCAACCGGTCGCCGTCGCCGTCGCCGAAGACCGCTACCGAGCGAACGACGCCGTCGACGCTATCGACGTGACGTACGACCGCCTGGAGGCGGTGACCGGGGCGCGGGAGGCGACCGACGAGGACGCGCCGACGATTCACGAGGAGGCGCCGGACAACGTCGCCGCCGAGTGGGACGTGGGTGACAAGGCGGCAACCGACGAAGCGTTCGAGAACGCCGACCGAACGGTGTCGGTGGATCTGGTCAACCAGCGCCTCCTCCCGACGGCGATGGAACCCCGGGTCACCCTGGCGAACTACCAGCCCAACGCCGACGAACTCGTGATTCACATGGGGACGCAGTGTCCCCACCTCCACCGCCGGTTCATGGCCGACATGCTCGACTTCCCGGAGCAGAAGATGCGGGTCATCGCGCCGGAGGTCGGTGGGGGCTTCGGGAGCAAGGACTCGGCACACCCGGACGAGACGCTCACCGCCTGGTGCTCGCTACAGTTGGAACGCCCAGTGAAGTGGCAGGCGACGCGAACCGAAGCGTACGCGTCGACCGGCCACGGGCGTGGGCAGGAGACCACCGCCGAGATGGCGGTCGACGCGGACGGCTCGATCCAGGCGCTCCGGGTCGAGACCTACGGTGACCTCGGCGGGTATCTCTCCACGTGGGGGCCGCTGATGCCGGCTCACGGATACGCGCTGATGCTCCCCGGTCAGTACGACGTCGAGAACGTCTACTGCGAGGTGAAGGAGGTGTTCACGAACGCGACGCCGACGGAGCCGTACCGTGGCGCCGGCCGACCCGAAGCGTCGTACGTCATCGAACGGCTGGCGACGCTCGCCGCCCGGGAGTTGGATATGGCTCCGACTGAGTTCCGTCGGAAGAACTTCGTTCCGCCTGAGGACTTCCCCCACGAGACGGCGACGGGCCTCGTCTACGACTCCGGCGATTACGACAAGACGCTGGATCGGGCCCTCGAGATGGTCGACCTCGAGGCACTGCGCGAGAAGCAGGCCGACCTTCGCGAGGAGGGGCGATATCTGGGGATCGGGATCTCGTGTTACAACGAGTCCTGTGGCTACGGCCCCTCGGAGATCATCGGTCAGATCGGCGGCCAGTTGGGACTCTACGAGAACGGCGTCGTCCGGTTCCACCCGTCGGGGTCGGTGACGGTCTACTGTGGCACGTCCGGCCACGGCCAGGGTCACGAGACGACGTACGCCCAGATCGTCGCCGACGAACTCGGCGTCGACTACGACGATATCGAGGTGATCGAAGGCGACACCGACGAGGTTCCCATGGGGATGGGTACCTACGGCTCCCGGAGCGTCTCGGTCGGTGGCAGTGCAATCGTCGAGGCGTCCCGAGAGGTCGTCGAGAAGGCGGGTGACATCGCGGCCCACCACCTGGAGGTGAGCGAGGAAGACCTGGAGTTCGAGGACGGCGAGTTCCAGGTCACCGGGGCACCGGAGCGATCCATGTCCATCCAGGAGGTCGCCCGCGAGGCGTATCTGGCACACGACCTCCCCGACGACACGTCGCCCGGGCTGGAGGCCACGAACTTCTACGACCCCGAGAACCTGGTCTTCCCCTTCGGCACCCACATCGTCGTCGTCGAGGTCGACCCGGACACCGGCGCCGTCGACCTCGAGCGATACGTCGCGGTCGACGACTGTGGCAAGCAGATCAACCCCAAAATCGTCGAGGGCCAGGTGCACGGCGCCATCGCGCAGGGCCTCGGACAGGCGCTATTCGAGGGTGTCGAGTACGACGAGAACGGCACGCTCCTCACCGGATCCATGCAGGACTACACTCTCCCCAAGGCGTTTCAGGTGCCGGAGTACGAGACCGATCACACGGTGACGCCGAGTCCGCACAACCCCCTCGGCGCGAAGGGGATCGGCGAGGCGGGGACGATTGCGGCCCCGCCGGCCGTCGTGAACGCAGTCACCGACGCGCTCCAACCGTTCGGGATCGACCATATCGACATGCCCCTGACCGACGAGACGGTGTGGCAGGCGATCCAGAATGCGACGGCGGAGCCCGGAGGTGCGGACTGATGTTCCCGTCCGAGTTCGACTACGAGCGCGCAGAGAGCGTCGAAGAGGCGATAACCCTCCTCGCGGAACAGGAGGGACAGGTCGAGTTACTCGCGGGCGGGCACAGTCTCCTCCCGACGATGAAATCCGGCCTGGCGAGCCCGGATGTCGTGATCGACATCGGGGGGATCGACGACCTGCACGGCGTAGATCGAGGCGACGGCGTCGTCGAAATCGGGGCGCTCACCAACTACAGCACGGTCGCCGGCGACGACACGCTCCACGACGCGATTCCGGCCGTCACTCAGGCAGCCCAGGCCATCGGCGACGTGCAGGTACGCAACTGCGGAACCGTGGGTGGGAATCTCGCCCACGCCGATCCGGCGTCCGACCTGCCGGCAGCGGCACTCGCCGCGGATGTGACCCTGCATGCGGAGGGCCCGGACGGCCACCGAACCATCTCCGCGGACGACTTTTTCACCGGCCTGTACGGAACCGCCCTCGGCGAGGATGAACTCCTCACGACCGTCGAGGTTCCGACACACGACGTGGGCACGTACGTCAAAAAGCCCAGCCCGTCCTCGGGCTACGCGATGGTCGGGGTGGCTGCGGTCATCGAGTTCGCAGACGGCGTCGTCGAGTCCGCGCGGATCGCCGCGACCGGCGCGGTCGACCACGCCATGAGACTCCCCGTCGTCGAGGAGGAACTCGTGGGAACCACTCTCGACGAGGACGCCGTCTCGGCCGCGGCGACCCACGCGACCGACGAAATCGAGTCGTTCGAACTGATGGACGACAATCAGGCGTCGGCGGAGTACCGCTCTACGCTCCTCGAAGTGTACACGAAGCAGGCGGTCACCGGGGTCGCCGACCGCAGTGGAACGGCCCCGTAGGCTCGGGCTCGACCGAGCGCGGAACCCGCGGGTTTTTCGCCGACGATACGCCACGCGCAGTCGACGACCTCGTCATACTGGTAGTCGTCTCTGTTCGCCGGTGGGTCGCCAGCACGATACGGCGACCCACCGGTAACGACATCCACCGATCAGTCTCACTCCAGGGACGGGCGCTCGTGGATGTGACCCTCACGTTCCGTGAGATGGGTCGGCTCGCGACCGAATCGGATCGCCGTGACCTCGGCGATGATCGACTGCGCGATGTGGAACGGCGTCCCGCCACCCAGATCGAGTCCGGCAGGCGTGAAGATGCGCTCTAGATCCTCCCCGCTCAGTTCCACCCCGTCGTCCCTGAGTTCGTCGCGGATCTCTTCGAACCGCTCGCGAGGGCCGAGCAGACCGATGTACGGAACGGGGGTGTCGAGTAGCTCCTCGAGGGTGATGTGGTCGTCGACGAAGTTGTGTGTCATCACGACCGCATACGTGTTCTCGTCGAAGTCGATCGTCTCCCGGACGTTGGCCGGTGAGGTCGAGACGACCCTGTCGGCGTCCGGGAAGCGGTCGCTGGTGGCGGATGCGCCACGGAAACTCGCCACCGTCACACGGAAGTCGACGCGCGAGCCGAGGTTCGCGACGGGCGCGACGTCGTGGCCGGAGCCGAAGATCACCAGCTCCGGGGGCGCCGTCACCGCGTCGACGAACACGTCGACGCGCTCGCCGTCGTGTTCGAATTCGAGGGTGTCCGACGTCTCGGCCGCGAGCAGTTCCGCGGCCGGGTCTTCGAGTGCGTCGAGCAGCCAGTCCGGCCAGCCCGACGCGTCGAACGTCAGTGATCCGTCCTCCCGTGTCGCGTACGCCCGGTCGCCCCGCCGAGTGTCCGACGTGTCGGATTCGACGACGGTCAGGACGACGATGTCGTCGCCGCGCTCGTAGGCGTCGACGACGGGACGGTAGCTGTCGTCGAGTGGTTCGAGCAGGATGTCGATGACGCCGTTACAGCCGACGCCGAGTCCCCACACGTCGTCGTCACCGGTGAGGTCGAACTGTTCGACGTGGGGGCGCCCCTCCGCGACGACGTCCTCGGCAATCGCGAGCACCTCGTCTTCGAGGCAGCCAGCAGTGATGGAGCCGATGCCGTCGCCCTCGTCGGCGACGACCATCTTCGCCCCCGGACGCCGGTACGCGTTGCCGACGACGTCGACGACCGTTGCCAACACCGCGTGCTGGTCGTCGATGGCGTCGCCGACGGCGTCCAGTACTTCCGTCTCCGGTACGCTCCAGTCGCCTGCGGTCATGCGCGTCTCCTCCTCGGTGTGTGGTGTATCATGGTTGTGTTCGGCTCCCTCGTCGAGGATCGTGTTCGTAGCCGATCGCTCCCCCACGGCCGTATCGGGTGAGCTGACGGGCTATCTCCGTGATGTCGTCCGGCCCGGCGAACGCGAACATGCCGTCGACGGATGGCAGCGCGGCGGCGATTCCGGCGGCGGACGGTTCGTAGTCCGGGGCGGCGGCGAGCGGATTCAGCCACAGCACCGTCGCGGCTCGCCGCGAGAGCCAGGCCATTCCGGATTTGAGTTCCGACACCTCTCCCATCTCTAGGCCGTCGCTCATGATAAGGATTGTCGTCCGTCTGTCGACGGCGTCAGCGTACTCGTCTCGAATCGTGGTGACGGCGTGACCGATCCGGGTGCCGCCACCCCACGCCGTCTCGGCGTCCCGGAGTGCCTCGACGGCGACGCGCGTTGATCCCGCATCGAACGCGGCCGTCACCTCCCTGATGTCGGTGTCGAAGAGGAACACGCGACAGTTGCGTGTCTGTGTTCGGAGTGCCCGGAGCCACCGCAGAAGGAAGGAACGGTCGACGACGTCGAGTACCGACCGGCTCACGTCCGCGAGAACGAGCACCCTGCTTGCCGTTCGCGCTCGGCGCTGTTCGGGCACGGAGAGGATGGCACCGCCGGTCGAGATGCTTTTTCGCAGCGAGCGTCTCATATCGGCTCGCTCCCCCGCTGTGGCGGGTTGCCACTGTCGCCCCCGTTCGGTCGCGACGGCCCGCGAGAGCCGCCCGACTGCGCGCAGCAAGTCCTCGTCGCCGACGGACGGCGAGAGGCTGACGGACACCCGTTTCGGCTGTCCCGAGGGGCTGTACGTCGCCGTCGCCACCGTCTCGTCCTCGGTGTCCTCGGCGTCGCCGGCGACGCCCAGGCCACCCGTCCGGTCGTGCGTCGAGTCGAGCGTGGCGTCGTCTTCACCGGGGCCGACGCCGTCCCGTTCGGGCAGATCCGTGTCGCCGACGGACGCGAGGTGGCCTCTCGGCGGGTCGCCGTCGTCCGCTCCGGGTTCCGACCGGTCGGTCTCGGCGAGTGACAGGTGCGCAGTCAGCCGATCCCAGAACTTGTCGAACGCCCGGTCGAACCGGTCGATGTCCTCCGGTCGCCCCACGAGCGCCGCCCTGAGCGCCGCCCGTGCCCGCTGTTCGTCGTCGAACCCCACTTCCACGAGTGCCCGAGTCGCGACGATGGCCGCGTTCGCCGAGACATCCACACCGGCGTGGCGGAGCGACCTGACGAAGGTGATCAGCTCCGATCGCACGTCATCGCGAACACCGGCGACGTCCGGGACACGGTCGTCGTCTCCAGCGGGCATTCGTCTCACCCCGTCCTCGCCTCGACACGGGCCGCGCGAGCGGAGTCGACGAGGGTCTCTAGCAGTGTCTCGTCGACCCGTTCGACGTCCTCGACTTCCTTGAGCAGGCAGCCGAGGGTGTGTTCGATTTCCTGTGGCGTCAGCGAGTCGTCGTCGTCCGCGGCCCGGAGTTCGGCCACCGCTCGCGCCCAGTCGAGCGTCTCCGCGACGCCCGGATGCTTCCGGAAGGGTTCCTCGCGGAGCCGCTGGGTGACCGCACAGAGTTCCGCGGCGACCGCCCCGTCCAGTTCGGGGACTTTCCGCTCGACGATGTTTCGTTCCTTCTCGAACGACGGCGGCTCGACGTGCAGATACAGACACCGACGTTTCAGGGCGTCACTCAGTCCGCGGGTTCGGTTGGACGTGATGACCACGACCGGGGGCCGGTCGGTGCTGATGGTTCCGAGTTCGGGAATCGACACCTGAAAGTCCGACAGCACCTCGAGCAAGAGCGCCTCGAACTCCTCGTCGGCGCGGTCGATTTCGTCGATGAGCAACACCGGTGGTCGGTCGTGGTCGTCCGACAGCGCCCGTACCAGCGGTCGCTCGAGCAGGTACTCCTCGGTGAACACGGAGTCGTCACCCGTGACACCCTGTTCGTCGGCCTGGACGGCGAGCAACTGTTTCGTGTAGTTCCACTCATAGAGTGCGTTCTCGGCGGTCAGCCCCTCGTAACACTGGAGGCGAACGAGTTCGGTATCGAACCCCCCGGCCAGTGCCTTCGCCAGTTCCGTCTTGCCCGCACCGGGCTCGCCCTCGATCAGGAGCGGTCGGCCGAGTCGAAGCGCTAGGAGTACCGTTGTCACGATATCGTCCCCCGCGACGTAGTCCGTCGCGTCGAACGCTGCCCGGAGGTCCGACTCTGTCGTATCGGCGAAGGGGTTCTCGGTCACAAGAGGGTGCAGGGATGCGGCCGGGATAAATTCATGGTACGGGTCACCACGCTCGGATGGCTGGACGGTGCTACCGAGGCCAGGCTGTCACCGTCTGGGCCGCACTGGCCGCTCGAGCGAGGGATGAGGTCGTTCAGAACATCCCTCGGATGCGGTCACGGAGCCCGTCGGAGTCCTCGTCCGCCACCGCCGTGAGCTGTTCCTCCATGTTGCCGAAAAAGCGGTTGACGACGCGGTTCGCGACGGGATTGATGACCCGCTGGCCCATCTTGGCGATTCGGCCGAAGACGTCCGCCTCTGCGCCCCATTCGATGTCGACCCCATCGTCGTGTTCCGAAATGGACATCCGGGAGTTCATCTCGAAGGAACTGCCGCTGGCCTCGCCCTGGCCCGAGGCGCTGCCCGCGGGAAAGTCCCACTCGTCGATGGTAACGGTCGTCCGGAAGCTCGGGCTGACCGAGCCGACGCTAATCTCCATCAGCGCCGCGTAGTGCTGCCCCGCTTCGAAGCCCCGCGCTTTCACCTCGTCCGGATCCGCGTCGGGCAAGAGTGACGGATCTTCGTCTGCGTCAGCCTCGCGCAACGCCTCGAAGTCCACGTCGTCGGGATTGTCAACTTGGGTCAGGAACTGACAGCCCGGCAGCGACTGTTTGATCATGTACGGATCGGAGAGGGAGAGCCAGACCTCCTCGGCCGACACGTCGTTGATCGTGAACGTTCCGTCGAATTCCATCGATTAGCACACTCCCATCTTCGCGTGCGTTCCTCGTTCGCTACTCATTATCATACAACTCCGTGCGCCTGTCGTAGGCTAGCCTGAAAAACGTTCGCCGCACATCGCGAGACATGGCCGGCCGACGGCGGGAGCGACGATTCCGGTCTCATCACCCCCGGTCACGGCGTCCGGGAGTCGCGAACGGATCTGCCACTCCTGGGTTGGCCGCCGTCTGGTCGGGGGCCGTGCAACGCTCCGCGAGGTGTGTTACCGTACACCGCGATGGGGAGATCACACCACGAACCGAGGCGATATCGCACCGTCTCGCGACGAGCCCCGCGACAGCACCGACCACGCTCGAATCGCTCCGTGAGGACGAACGGGACGATATCTGCCGTCACCGAAGGCCCCCGAGCAGACGGTAGTCCTCGTCGGGCGTGTAGCGCCGGAACAGGAGGCTGTTCGTCAGGACGGAGACACTGGAGATCGCCATCGCACCCGCGGCCAGGATGGGTTGCAGCAGTCCCAGCGAGGCCAGCGGGATCATCGCGGTGTTGTAGCCGAGCGCCCAGAAGAGGTTCTGCCTGATCTTCCGGAGTGTCCCGTCGCTGATCCGGATCGCCTTCACGACGTCGTTGGGATCGTCGCGCATGAGCGTCACGTCTGCGGCCTCGATGGCCACATCCGTTCCGGAACCGATCGCCGTGCCGACGTACGCCGTCGCCAACGCCGGGGCGTCGTTGACGCCGTCGCCGACCATCATCGCCCGTCGCCCGTCGGCCTGGATCGCTTCGACGGCGTCCGCTTTGTCGTCGGGGAGCACTCCGGCACGGACGTTCGCGGCGTCGATACCGACCTGTTGGGCGACGGCCCGCGCCGTCCGCTCGTTGTCGCCCGTGATCATGTGTACGTCGACGCCGCGGTCGTGGAGTGCCGCCACCGCACTTTCCGCGGAGGGCTTGACCTCGTCGGCGACCGCCAGGACGCCGACGAGTCGGTCGTCGAGGCCGACGAGCATCGCGGTCTTGCCCTCGTCTTGGAGTCGTTCGACCGTATCGCGGGCGCCGCCGACGGCGATGTCGTCAGCTTCGAGAAGGGCGGGCTTTCCAACGACGACCTGCCCGTGGTCGGTACGGGCACGGATACCGCGCCCGGTCACGTTCTCGAATGCCGTCGGCTGGCCGACCTCGATCCCGCGGTCACGCGCCCCGTCGACGACGGCCCGCGCAATCGGGTGCTCGCTGCCGTTTTCGGCCGTCGCCGCCGCCGCGAGCAGGAACGCCTCGGAGATGGGTTCGGTGGCGCCGTCGCCCCCGGCCGCGGCGGCCCCGTCAGCCAGCCTGGACACCGGATGGACGTCGGTCAGCACCATCTCGCCTCGCGTGAGGGTACCCGTCTTGTCGAAGACGACCGTATCGATGTCCTTGACGCGTTCGAGAATGTCACCGCCCTTGAACAGGACGCCGTTTTGCGCGCCGATAGTCGTGCCGACCATCGTCGCGGCCGGCGTCGCGAGCCCGAGTGCGCAGGGACAGGCGATGAGCACCGCCGACGCGAAGACGACGATGGCGAACTCGAAGACCGACACCGTACCGCCGGCGACGGCCGGCCCGCCGGCCACGGCACCCCACAGGGGGAGCCAGTCGACGAACCCCGCGAGCGTCTCGGGGAACACGAACCACGCGACGCCCCAGAACACCGCGTTCAGGACGACTGCGGGCACGAAGTACGCCGAGATGCGGTCGGCGAGGTTCTGGATTTCCGGCTGGCGTGACTGGGCTTCCTTGACGGTCTGGACGATCTGCTGGATGGCGGTGTCCTCGCCGACTCTCGTCGCTTCGACGACGAGCACGCCGTTCTCGTTGATCGTCGACCCGACGACTTCGTCGCCCGGTTCCTTGGAGACGGGGACGGACTCGCCGGTGACCATCGACTCGTCGACGGCGGATTCGCCCGCGACGACGACGCCGTCGGTCGGGATCTTCTCCCCCGGGCGGATCTTCATGTGATCGCCGACCTCGACTGCGTCGAGTGGCACCTCGGTCTCCGTCCCGTCCTCGTCGACGAGCGTGGCCTCGTCGGCCTCCATCTCTAGCAGGGAGCGAAGAGCCTTGCTGGCCTGCCCCTTCGAACGGGCTTCGAGATAGTTTCCGAGCGTGATGAACACGAGAATCAACGCGGCGGTGTCGAAGTAGAGGCCGCCGGCGACCAGGCCGAGCAACACCGCGACGGAGTAGACGTACGCCGTCGTCGACCCCAACGCGATGAGTACGTCCATGTTGGCCGTCCCGTTCCGGACGAGTGCCTTGTAGGCGTTCTCGTAGAACGGCTTCCCGAGGACGAGTTGAACGGGCGTCGCCAGGGCGAACTCGACCCACCCGAACGCGACGCCGAGGACGGTTTCGGGGACGACCCCGCCACCGAGGAGGAACTTCTCCGCGAGAAAGAGGAGGAGGGGAGCGGCGAGCACCGCCCCGAACAGCGTCAACCGGAGATGCCGGCGGATCTCCGCGGTGCGAGCGTCTTCGCGGGCCGAACCGGACGACGCGTCGTCACCGTCCTCCCGGACGGGCGTGTAGCCGGCGTCCGTAATCGCGTCGTAGAGCGCTTCGCGGGTGACGGCGGCGGGGTCGTACGTGACCTGGGCCTCGTCGGTCGCGTAGTTGACTTCCGCGCCGACGACGCCCGGTGTGGTTTCGAGCGCCGCCTCGGTCGTCTCGGCGCAGTTCGTGCACGACAGATCGGTGATCCCGATAGCGACGGTTTCCGCGAGGGTCTGATAGCCCGCATCCGCGACGGTGTCGTGAATCTCTCGGAGCGACACCTCCGCGGGATCGTATTCGACGGTGCCCTCGTCGGTGGCGAAATTGACAGATGCCTCCACGACCCCGTCGAGGGCTTCGAGAGCGTCGGTCACGGTCTGCGAACAGTTGGCGCAGCTCATTCCCTGGATAGTGAGCTGTACGGTTCGGGTGTTCATTGACTGCTTCTACGTGATCACCGCTTACCTGACTTTCTCCTTCTACTTCGGCGATGTGGCCCGGCGAAACTTTTGAATCCAAAGCCAAGCTGCCGTTTCGACGCGGATCGACGCCCAAATACGGCCACCGGACGCAGGAATCCAGAGCGGAAGTAGAAACGCACAAACGGCGAGGTGGCGTAGCGTCGCCCGGCTGTCTCGGACGATCACTGTCGAAGGGATGGCTTGTGAACACTGCGAACGAACCGTCGAAGAGGCGCTCGAAGCGGTCGATGGCGTCACGTCGGCCGACGCGGACAGTGATGTGGGAACAGCGACGGTCGACGGCGACGCCGATACGGACGCCCTCGTCGATGCCGTCGTCGACGCTGGCTACGGGGCCTCGACTACTAAAATATGAACGCCAAGCGATCAGGGTCGTGTTAACTTAGGCATGGTTCCACCAGACGGCGTAGGCTTGTAACCACGTTTCAGCAGTTGCTGGATCGACGTGGCTGAAACAGTTTGAA
>JBDGTP010000043.1:0-15459 GCA_042216725.1 Haloplanus sp. | reverse complement strand
TTCCGAATCGGGAACGTCGTTCGCCATGTAAACCGTCGTCTCGCCGACCGGAAAAACGTTCCGAGACGGGCGACGGGCGTGTGCTGACCTGACACACCTCGTCAGCGCGCGTCTGGACGCGGCCGTCCCGTCACCGACGCGTTCACTCGTACCGGAGGGCGTCGATCGGGTCGACCCGGGCCGCTCGCCAGGCGGGATAGAGGCCAGCGACGACGCCGACCACGACGCCCACGACCACCGCCAGCCCCGTCCACATGGGTGCGAACGCGAAGCCAACGTCGGCGTACAGCGTCGCGCCGTAGCCGACGGCGACGCCGAGGGGGAGCGCGAGGACGGCCCCGATGGCTCCGAGCAGACCGGCCTCGACGAGGAACAGCCCCATCACGTCACGGTTGCGCGCGCCGACGGCCTTCATCACGCCGATCTCCCGGGTTCGTTCGGTGACGCTCACGAGCATGATGTTGGCGATGCCGATGGCGCCGACGACCAGTCCGATAACGGCGACGCCCGTCACGAACCGCGTGATCCGCTCGATGACCGCGCCGATCCGTTCGACGAAGTCACCGCTCGTCCGCGCCACCAGTTCCGTCCCCCCGGGCGCCAGCCGGCGAGCGTCGGACTCCGTGTGGAGGTACGACTCGACGGCCGCTTTCGTCGCCTCCGTGGTCGTCGGATCGGTCACCACGGTCACCTGCGGATACGCCCGCTGTCGGACGCCGACGCTCGGACTCTCGACGACCGTCCGGTAGAACGGATCGACGGGGACGTACACCCGCGCTCGCTCCGCGAAGTCGCTGACCGGCAGTTCTCCCTCCGTCCCGTTGACGACGCCGACGACCGTCACCTCGGTCGTTCGGTTCCCGGCTAGTGCGAGCGTGAGTCGGTCGCCAACGGAGACGTTCTCCGCGAACCCCGTCGCCGCTCGCTCGTTGAGGACGACTTCGTTCGCACCCGACCGGAACCCCCGTCCGGCGACGACGGCGTCCTCGTCGAACGTGGCCGGCGTCGTCGCGGTGAGTCGCTGGCGCGCGACGGTGTCGTTGCGGTGGGTGATCGCGTTCGCGTCGACCGTTCCCCGGGGGATGACGCGTCTCACCCCCGCCATCGAGTCGAGTTCGCTCACGTCGTGGGCCGTGAACACCGGCTGGACAATCTGATCGAACCCCTCGTCGTCCGTCGGGGTCGCGAAGGCGTAGACGTTGTTCGCGCTCGATCCCTCGATGTCGCCGACGATTTCGGCTTCGACGCTCGCGCCGAACGTGGCGAAGACGATGACCGACGCGATGCCGATGACGAGGCCGACCACCGTCAGCGTGGATCGAAGTTTGTGACTCCGGATCGACCGCAGGGCGATCCGAACGGACTCGGCAACCTTCATTCGTCGCCCCCGGCCGACACTCGGCCCTCGAGTTCCTCGATCCGGACGAGTTCCCCGTCGCAGACGTGGACGATGCGCTCCGCGCGCTCGGCGACGTGGCGCTCGTGTGTCACGAGGAGGATCGTGTTGCCGTCGGCGTGCATCTCGTCGAAGCGGTCGAGTACGCGGCCGCCGGTCTCGGTGTCGACGTTCCCGGTCGGTTCGTCGGCCAGGACGAGGGCGGGTTCCGCGGCGAGTGCGCGCGCGATGGCGACGCGCTGGCGCTGGCCGCCCGACAGTTCCGTCGGGAGGTGATCCGTCCGATTGCCGAGGCCCACGTCGGTGAGCAATTCGCGGGCGCGTGCCCGGCGTTCCGCCCGGGGGACACCGTCGAACACCAGCGGCAGACCGACGTTCTCTACGGCCGTCAGCCGAGGCAGGAGGTTGAACGTCTGGAAGACGAATCCGATTTCGGTGCCCCGGAGTGCGGCCCGCTCTCGGTCGGCGGCCGCTGACACGTCCCGGCCCGCGACGACGACGCGTCCCTCCGTCGGAGTGTCGAGCGCCCCGATCAGGTTCAACAACGTCGACTTACCGGACCCACTCGGCCCCATCACGGCAGTGTACGAACCTGCCGAGAGCGTCAGTGAGACGCCGGAGAGCGCCTCGACGACGCCCCCCACGTCGTACGTCTTGTGGACGTTCGACAGATCGACGACGGGCGTGGCGTCCTCGGCGTCGGCGACAGTCATCGCCGTCGGTTCGGGCGGGACGCTTATGAGTCGTGTGCCCGCTCGTCCACGAGGAAACATTCTTTGAATCCCGCCCGTAACGTCGCCCATGCGACCGACATTCGGGGGGTGGCGTCGTTTCGCCCTTCTCGTCGTCGTCCTGACCGCGCTCGTGGCCGTCGCCGGGGCCGCGACGACCGACGGCCAACCCTCCGGCAATGCGGTGCTCAACGATACGCGCGACCGGTACGCCAGCGCGGACAGCGTGGTCGCCACCGCGGACGTGACCGTCTCCAACGCGAGCGCGAACCGAACCGCGACCGTCGAGTTCGCCGCTGCGGGGAACGAATCCCGAACCGTGGTCGCGACCGACGACGCCACCTATCGAACCGGAGTGAACGAGACGGTCGCCTGGTACGTCGGCCCTAACCGCACGGCCGTCTGGGAACGCGACGCGCTCGGCCCAACGGCCGGCGTCGGGTCGGCCGCGAACGCGTCTGCGCCGTTCGCCGCACTCTCGAACCTCACGGCCGACGAGGCGAACGTCAGCGTCGAGTATCTGCGAACCGGGAGCGACGACGGCGTCGAGGCCCACGTCGTCGACGTGATTCCCGACCGTGACGACGCGGTTCGGACGACGCTCTGGGTCGCGACCACGGATTCGCGGCTGTTGCGGGTCGAAATCGGCGACGGGACGAACACGACCGTCGTCGACTACCGCGAGACGCGGTTCAACGTGAGCGTCCACGAGAGCACGTTCGACCCGCCGAGCGACCGGCTCTCGGTTACCGCGGTCGAGCGGTTCGACACCTTCGACGCGGTGCAGGCGAACACGAGCCTCGACCTCCCGGAACTCGACGCCACGTTCCGGAACGCCACCGTCATCACGCGGGCGTCGGGCACCCACGTCGCCCAGCAGTACCGGGCGGACGACGACGACGTGACCGTCGTCTCGACGACGACGGATCGCGAGTTCAACCGCTCAGCGGGGAACGTCACCCGCGTGACGGTGAACGGCCACGCCGCGAACGTGACGACGGTGGGCGACGTGACGGTCGTCTACTGGGAGACGGAGGGCGTGACGACCGCCGTCGTCGTCGAGGCCGGACAGGATCGCGCCGTGGAGTTAGCCCGCCGCCTCGACGAGTAGCGCGGCTCCGAAGTCGTGTGTTCGCCTCCCACGCAACGTTTAATATCGCCGTGGCCCACCTTTCGGCTATGGCTCCGAAGCGTTCCATCGCCACGCGCACTGCCGCTCGGACGAGTTCCGTCGAGGACTCCGGCATCTCCTTTACAGCGCTGGCGACAATCAAACGCTTCGGAAACGGCCGAAACGTCACCGACGCGGGCAGGTCGAGGGCGTTACACCACCGGTCGGCCGATGGTTACGGCCGCTAGCGTGGCATGAGTGTCTCTCAGCATCCGGTCGCACTCCGCTTAGAGCGACAGGTCGGTGGCGCGACGAAGCTGCTCGCCACCGTGATGATGCTTCCGCTGATCGACGGCATCTTCCCGGCGCTGATCCTGGCGGGCGCGCTCACCTACCCCTTCGGTATCCTCGAAGCCGGCCTGCTCATCTTCGGCGGATCGGCCACCGTCGCCGTCGTCCTCGCCGAGATGGACGGCTCGCCCCGCGAACGGATGCGCGCCATCGCCCTGTTGGGGTGTGTCCTGCTCCCGGCGGCCGCCGTCGAGGCAGCGCTCGCGCCGACCATCCAGAGCCTCGTCGACATGGCGGTTTTCCAGCGGTTCGCCGGACTGGTGATCCTGACCGTCGCCGCGAAGACGGCGAGTGCTCGCGTCGGCGAGTATCTCCCTCGGCCGGCAGTCATCATCGGCCTCGGCCTCGTGGCCAGCCTCCAGCCCACGGGCGCGTCGGTGACGTTCGTCGCCGACCCCGGCCTCGTCGCCCGCGGCGTCGCGGCCGCCGGCGCTGGCGTCGGCTTCGCCCTGCTGATCGCCGCGTTCGGCCCCGTGCTTCGGGGGTCGGTCGACCTCGATCTGTTCCGGTTCGGGAGCGCCGTCGCCCTCGGGATGCTCTCGCTCTCCGTACTCGGCTTGATGCCCACGGAGGCCCCCGTCGCGCTGGGCGTCCTCTGTGTCACCGCCGTGTTCTCCTTCGACCCCGACGGTACGCCGGCCGCCGACGGCGCCGACGCCGACGACGGCGAGGAGGACACGCCCGACGGTGCCGACGGCGCCGGCGCCGACGAGGGACGGTCGTCCCCGTTCCCGGTCGAGGAGGAATCGCGCGCTCCGTGGCTATGAGTCGCGTTCCTGGCGCACCGTCAACACCGGTACCGGCGACGACCGTACGATGCGTTCGGTGACGCTCCCGAGGAGGTAGCGGTCGACCCCGCGCCGGCCGTGGGTGCCCATCACGATCAGGTCGATGTCGTTCTCGTCGGTGTAGTCCAGGATCTTCCGGTGAGCGTCGCCCTCGACGACGTTGGTCTGACTGGCCACGCCCGCGTCGCCCGCCGTCGCCGCCACCGCGTCTACCGCCTCCCGCCCTTCCTCCCGGAGCGCCTCGACGATCATCTCCGATCCCACCTCGATGGACACGTACGCGCCCGTGTCGACGACGTACAGCGCGTGGATCGTCGCGTCGTACTGGGTGGCCAGATCCACCGCGTGATCGACCGCCTGTGTCGACGCCTCGCTGCCGTCGGTCGGGACGAGGATGTCCTGATACATACGGACGCCTACGGCGCCCCGGCTTATAGTCTCGTGTGACGGCGTGCCAACGGCCGCAGCGATACCCCGCCGGAAGCGCCTCGGTTCGGCGCGGGTGACTTCGGCTTTTTACCGATGGACGCCAAACGGAGAGCTATGAGCGACCGAGTCCGGGCGCGGGTCTTCGTCTCTGGGCGAGTGCAGGGTGTCTACTACCGAGCGAACACACGCGATGCCGCGCGAGCGAGGGGGGTCGACGGCTGGGTGCGGAACCGTCGCGACGGCCGCGTCGAAGCCGTCTTCGAGGGCCCCAAGGAGGCCGTCGAGGCGATGATCGAGTGGTGTCACACGGGGAGTCCCGCGGCCGACGTGCGGGATGTTTCGGTGGAGTACGAAACGCCGGAGGGTGAATCGGGGTTCTCGATCCGGCGATGAGTCACCCTGCGTGCGGGAGGAACGGATCGTGAGTTCGCTCGTCGAAGTCGTCGGGGGCGCCGCCGGCGTCGCCGGCCTCGTGGTGGCGCTCGGCGCCGGCTATCTCGTCGTCCGCGGGCCGTTTCTCGGCGGGCCGACGCTGGCCCCTCGTCCGTTGCTCGTCGCTCTCGGTGCGTTTATCGTCGGAATCAGCGTGGCGGCGTGGGGCGCCACGCGATACGCTCGGGCGTGACCGTCAGGCCGTCGACGACCCGTTCTGCTGTGGATTCGGATCGAAGATGTCGGGGCGTTCCTCCCCTTCGGCGGTGACGATAGCCAGACAGCCACGGCGGGCGACCCGGCTCAGCGCGTGGTCGACGAGCTTGAAGTTCCCCGGCACGGGGAAGTTCATCGTCGCGATACAGGTGCTCCCGGGAGCGACCGGCGAGGTCTGAATGTGGGTCTGTGGCTCGGTCGTCAGCGATCCCTGGGGCCAGAACTTCTCCCAGACGTTGCCGATGGGGTGGAAGCTACTGGTGAGGTTCGGCCCGCCAGTGACGAAGTACACCCGTGCAGTGTCGCCGGTCGACACCGTCGCGGCCGACCCGTATACGTCCGGCGTCATGGCGTACTTCTCGCCGTTCATCACGACGTAAGTCGGCTCTTCGGCCTTCATCGACGCCATGTCGAAGCTGTGTTTCCCCTCCTGCCCGGCCTTGCCGTCGGTGTAGATCTCGTGCTGTCCGAGGTAGATTTCGTGATCGACCTCGGGGAGCCCCTCCGTTGGTTCGACGAGGATGAGTCCGAACATCCCGGCGCTGATGTGCATATCGAGGTTCGGGACGGCACAGTGGTAGATGTACGCGCCGGGGTAGGTAGCCTTGAACTTGAGATGGGCCGTCTCGCCCGGGGCCGTCGTCGTGGCACCGGCACCGCCGCCGGGGCCGGCGACGGCGTGGAAGTCGACGTTGTGGGGCAGTGCGTTCCCCGACGGGTTCTCGAAGGTGAGATTCACCGTGTCACCCTGCCGAACCCGCACCATCGGCCCCGGCACCTGCCCGTTGTAGGTCATGTAGTCGAAGGTGACGCCGGGTTCGATTTCGGCGGTCACCTCCTCCGGGCGGAGTGTCACGTCCACTTCCGCCGGCTGGTTCCGGTCGATTGGGCCCGGAATGTCGGTCGGATCGGCTGCGATCCGGTCGACGCTCGGCTTCGACTGCTGTTCGACTTGCGTGCGCTGTTTCTGAGCTTCGGCTTCCGAGGCCGCCGGAGCCTGAACACTACACCCCGCTGCTGCCGCCGCGCCGCCGACGCCGAGCGCTTGGAGCGTCCGTCGCCGGGTAGTTTCGAACATTGGGTGTCACCTCTACAGATGGATCGTCGGGAGCAACAGGTATGAACCGGGCAACTGGTTCCTGCGGGCTGACAGTCGAGGCGAACGGGTTCGCACCGCGCTTAAAAGGGGGTTGATCGGGAGTGAGTGGGTGGTCGATGGAGGGGAGTGTCGGGAGACGAACGCGGGGACGACCCCCGTCAGCAACAGAAGATGAAGGGGTAGACTAAGCTCACGCGGTCTCCGTCCGCGATTTTCGTATCGAACCCGTCGAGTACCTCGTTGAACTTTCCGTTGACCAGCACTCGTGCGTAGGGCTTGGTCTGCTCGCCCTCCGGGTTCTTGTGCCACTTGCCGGGCAGGTTCTCGGGCGGTTTGGCCCAGCCGTCGGTGGTCGCTTCGGCCTCCGTCTCCGCGATCAGCATCTCCGCCAGATCCGCCCTGTCGTCGAACAGCGCCTCCAACAGATCCCGCAGCGTGTCCCCCTCGAAGGAGAACTCCTGATGAGGGCGCTCCATCGCGTCCCGGACGTGTCCCGTCGCGTGGAGCGCCACTGTGGTCGTCTTCGTCTCCGTCGCACCCTCGGTTTCGGTCGTCGTGCTCATGACGTACCCCGATACGTGTCTGTCACCCGAAAAGCTGTGCCCGAACATGTTCGACCAGGCGTGTGAGGGGTTCTGACGCCTGTCTCCAACGGGAACGGAAGCGGCGAGCCTAAGTGACTCCCCCAGTGAGGGACGGTCATGGCGCGCGATCCGCTGTCGGGCGACGACCCGCCCGACCTGCAGTCGGTTCTCGACGCGCTCGACGACGCCGACTGCCGGACCATCATCCAGCACCTCGACGAACCGATGACGGCGACAGAGGTGTCCGAGGAGTGTGATATTCCCATGTCTACGACATACCGAAAACTGGATCTACTGACCGATGCGTCGTTGCTCACGGAGGGCACGGAAATCAGGCCCGACGGCCACCACGCGACTCGGTATCAGCTCGACTTCGAGACGGTGGAGTTCGGACTGACCGACGACCGGGAGTTAGACGTGGCCATCGACCGTCCGGCCCACACCGCGGACGAACGCCTCGCGTCGCTGTGGGGGGAGGTGCGCAAGGAGACATGAGCCACGTCGATATCGCTCTCATCGCGGTCAAAACCGGAACCCTCCTGCTCGGGAGTCTCATTACCTTCCTCTCGCTCAAGGCGTACTGGCGCACGGGCACGCGCGCGCTCCGGGCGCTCGGCATCGGGTTCGGCCTCGTCACCGTGGGGGCACTCCTCGCCGGCGTCGGCCACCAGTTCACGGCGCTCTCGCTCACGCACTCGGTCGTCATCGAGAGCGCGCTCACGTTCGTCGGCTTCGGGGTCATCGTCTACTCGCTGTACGCCGAGTGATCGCACGTCGCCGGCGCTCGACCCGTCACCGAGCGTCTCGGACGCTGCCCGCTCAGTAGACCAGGTACAGCAAGGCGTAGACGACGTTGCCGAGGACGAACGAAATCAGCCAGAGGCTCGCCGCCACGCGCCCGACACGGGCGTGGGCCGTCTCGGTCAGCGCCGAGAGGGGGCGGGTCGTCGCGAGCAACAGGACGTAGTAGAGCAGGGGAATACAGACGATTGCCAGCAGGATATGGATGGCGAGCAAGGGCAGGTAGACCCACCGGTAGACCGCGTCCGGCCCCGGGAACTCCGCCGGCCCCTCCAGTGCCACCTTGTAGAGATAGAGGACGAGGAAGACGGCGAAGAGACCGGCGGAGACGACCATCATGGCGCGGTGTTTGCGAAACTCGCGCCGACGCGCGAAGACGACGCCGGCGAGAATGGTCACGACTGCGACGGTGCTGATGACGGCGTTGACGTGGGGAATGGCGGCGAGGACGGTCGCCGGCGCGCGGGGGATGGCATCCCTCGGGACGGCACCCAGAACCGCCCCGAACACCAGTGTTAGCGACACCAACGAGAGGATTGCGGTGAGTTCCGGGACGCGATCACGTGCGTTGGAGTACATGGCGAACGCTCGGGCGTCGATCCACAAAAATACCGACGAGTCCATCCGCTTCGGTCGTGGACTCGCCGGTGTCCCGGACGGCGGTCGCGCCGTTCGGTACTGTGTCGGCGGCGCGGTTGCGGCGGGCGAGACCCGCGGTTCCCCGAGGGATGTCGTGGCTCCGGATCGCCGGAGGGGGAAAAGGAAAGCCATTTCAAATACCCCCGTCAACGGTTGTATGCGTACGACAACACAGCGAGCGTGGGTAGCCAAGCTAGGCCAACGGCGCAGCGTTGAGGGCGCTGTCCCATAGGGGTCCGCCGGTTCAAATCCGGTCCCACGCATCGCTCAGGCGGGGTCACCACCCCGCCGCCCACGGAAGCGGTTCGCCGCCGACGTGGCGATGCAGGTGATTCCCATCCGGGACATCACCCACGCACAACTTCTACCGACCCGAGTCGACGAGCGCTTCGCTCGGCGAAGCTGTTAGATACGCGTCTCCCGAAGCGGTGGGTATGCTCGTCCCGTTACACACGGTGCCGGGGGACGGAGTGGCGTCGCTGGGTCTGGTCGTGATCGTCGGCGTCGCCGCCCTCGGCACGGCGATGCTCCTCGGACTGGCCTTCGCCGCCTTCGTCCAGCGACGGTCGCGACCGTATCTCCTGCTCGCCGCCGCGTTCGCGGCGTTGCTCGGCCGCTCGGCGGTCGTCGGATTCAGCATCCTGGGCGTGCTCTCGCCGACCAATCACCACGTCTTCGAACACGGCCTCGACGTGGTGTTGGTCGCACTCGTCGTCGCCGCGGTGTACTACGCTCGAACCGTCTCCCGGGAGGTGCCGGTGTCGTGAGCGCTCCGCGCGAGCGAATCCAGCGATACGTCGCCAGCCACCCCGGCGTCCACTTCAACGAACTCGCCCGCGAACTCGACCTGGCGACCGGGCAGGTACAGTTTCACCTCAAGAAACTCCGGCGGGCGAACGCCGTCGTCGAGAAGCCGTTGTACGGCCGCACCCATTACTACACGCCCGACTACGACGACTGGGAGCGCGGCGCTATCGCCGTTTTGCGCCGCGAAACCGCGCGCGACGTGTTGCTCTACCTGATCGGCGAGGGGCCGAGCGCGCCCGCCCCCGTCGCCGCCGACCTCGACATCGCCCGGAGTACGCTGGAGTGGCATCTCGATCACCTGATCGAGCAGGGCCTCGTCGCGAAGCGACGGGACGAGAACAACCGCGTGACGCTCGTTCTCGCTCGCCCCGAGGCGACGCTCCGGATGCTCCGGCGGATCGAGCCCTCCCTCGCCGAACGGCTGGTGGATCGGTTCACCCGCCTGATCGACGGGCTGGTCGCGGAGGGCTCGTTCGAGAGGTGAACCACAACCCGCTTTCGTCCGGACGCCGAACCGACGACCGACGGATGTTCCCCGACGGTGATTCGGAGCGTTCCCGGCGAACCGTGCTGAAAGCCGCGGTCGCACTGGGGAGTGCGAGCGCGTTGAGTGCCTGCCTCGACCGCAGCGGCGACCCGGTACCCACCGGCGACCCCGAGGCCAAACCCCCGCGACAGCACGCCTGGCGCGAGTACGTCCGCCACGACGACCACGGCAACACCCAGTTGCCCGCCCACCAGATCCTCCTCTACCTGAACGTCGACGCCGACGGCCCGCCGTCGGCCGCCGACCGTGATGCGCTCACGGCGACGCTCGACGCTCTGGATCGGGCCTACGAGTGGAGTCACGAGGGCCTGCTTCACTCCATCGCCTACTCGCCGTCCTACTTCGACCGGTTCGACCGCTCGCTCCCCGAGGCCGTCGACCTCCCCGAACCGACGGCACTCTCGCCGTTCGAGTCGCCCACCTTCGACCGACAGGACGCGGTGCTCCACCTGGCGAGCGACCGGGCCGATGTCGTTCTGGAAGCCGACCGCGCCCTGCGGGGCGAGCGGGCCGAGACGAACGGCGTCGAGATGCCGCCGCTGACCGACGTGGCGACGGTCGACTCGCGCCGGACGGGATTCGTCGGCGCCGGCCTGCCCGCCGAGCACCAGGACGCGGCGGGCATCCCCGACTCCCGACCCGTTCCCGAAGAATCGCCGCTGTTCATGGGCTTCGAAGCGGGGTTCCGTGGCAACCAGGCCACCGAGTCGTACGTCACCCTCGACTCGGGCCCCTTCGCCGGCGGGACGACGAAGGTGATCGCCAACCTCCGACAGCGTCTCGCCGACTGGTACGACGAGCAGTCCTACGAGGAGCGCGTCATGGAGATGTTCAGCCCGGGCCACGCTGCGAACGACTTGGTCGAGGGGGTCGGGAACAATCTCGGCGCCGACAGCGGTATCGACCAGTTCGTCGACGACCTCACCTCCGACGCGCGGGAGTACGGCCGGGTCGGTCACGCCCAGAAGGCGGCGCGGACGAACCGCGACGCCGACGGCAACGTGCGCTTGCTCCGACGCCACTTCGAGTCGACCGACGACATCGGCTCCGATCAGAAGGTCGCGAGCCTGCATTTCCCGTCGCTCCAGCGGCGGATCTCCACGTTCGAGGAGGTGCGTCGGGCGATGAACGGCACCGACCTGACGGAGGTGACACCCGCTATCCGCCAGCGGGTCAACAACGGCATTCTGGAGTACATCTTCGTGCGGCACCGGGGGAACTTCCTCGTACCGCCGCGCCGGCACCGAGCGCTCCCGACGCCTCGTCCCGAATGAGGCGTTCGGACGGCTCGTTCGACGACCGCACCAGAACCGGTTTGCGCGGCGCGTCCCGTACGGTGGGTATGAAGCGCCGCGGACTGCTCCGGGCCGGTGCGGCCCTCGCTGGATCGCTGTCGCTCGCCGGCTGTTCCAGCCTGGTCGAGACGCGGGCGGTGGGCGTGCCGCCGGTGCCGGAGGGTCGCCCCGACGGAATCTACTACCCCAGCCACGTCGAGGGCATGGAGGTGGTCGGCACGGCATCGAGCGGTGACTACGCGGTCGGGCTGATGTACAGCTACCCCCACCGTTTCTGGAACGTCACCGGCGACAGCGTCTCGCTCACGGAGATCGAGGGAGACGACGCCGTCCACCTGATGGCGAGCGTCTGGGATCGCGAGACGAAGACGATCCTCCCGGACACCGGTCTGTCGGTGGAGATCTACCGCGACGGATCGCTCGTCTCTCAGGAGGCTATCTACCCCATGCTCTCCCAGCCGATGGGCTTTCACTACGGAGCCAACTTCGGCCTGGAGGGCGACGGCAGGTACACGGTTCGACTGCACGTCGGGGCAATGGCCACCCGCCGGACGGGAACGTTCGCGGGGCGATTCACCGACCCCACGACCGTCGAGATTCCCCTCGACTACAGCGAGGCGGCGAAAAACGAACTTCGGTTCGAGCGGTTCGACGACCGTGTCGCCACGCCGGGAGCGGTTCAACCCATGCGAATGGAAGCCCTCCCCGACTCCTTTGCTCCGCTCGAATCCGATCTGGCGGGGACGGTGTGGGGATCGGCGACCAGCAACGACGCGACCCTGTTGGTGACGGCGCTAGAGTCGCCCCCCGCGGGTGTCGACGGCGACGGCACGTATCTCGCCGTCTCGGCACGCACCCGCTACAACCGGATGGTGATCCCGGCGATGGGACTGGCAGGCACGCTCACTCGCGACGGCGAGACGGTGTACGACGGCGCGTTCGACCGGACGCTCGACCCCGACCTGGGCTATCACTACGGGGCGGTCGTGGACGATGTCGCGTCCGGCGACGACCTCACCCTCTCGGTCACGGTACAGCCCCAGACCGCACGCCACGAGGGGTACGAGACGGCCTTCGGCGGGCTCAAGGGCGGGATGCCGGACGTGACGATCCGAGCGCCGTGAGCGAGTCGCCAGAACGACAAGGGATTTATCGGTCGAGAGCGTTGTCCCGTCCATGGCTGGCCCCGTCACAGACGCCCTCGCGTGGGTCGTTATCGCGCTCTTTCTGACCGGGGCGCTTCTCGACCGGCGGGAAAGCGAGTTCGCCCGGACGGTGACCGTCTCCGCCTGGGGCGTGTTCGCGCTGTTCTGGGCCGCGCTCGTCCCCCACTTCGCCTTCGAGCAGAAGAGCTTCGTCGAAGGATTCCTCTCGCTCGCGGCCATCCCCGCGTCGCTGTACGTCGGCTACCTCCTCTACGACGGCCGTGACTCCCTGTTTGTCCTCTCGCGGGCCATCGCCGTCATGGGCGTCGTCTATCTCCCCTTCGAGACGATTCCGGCGCTCACGGTCGGTGGCCTCGCCCTCCCCTCGCCCCGCCACTTCCTCATCTCGGTCGTCACAGGCCAGACCCGGTGGGCGATGGAGCTGCTCGGCTACACGCCGACGCTCGTCGAGGGCGAGCAGGGCTTTCTCAACACGTTCAAGTTCGTCACCGACGGCGGGCACGTCATCCTGTTTTCCATCATCCTCGCGTGTACGGGTCTGGGGAGCATCGCCATCTTCGTCGGCCTCATCGCCGCCGTTCAGGCGCCGCTGGGCCGAAAACTCCGCGCGCTCGCCATCGCCGTCCCCATCATCTACGTCCTCAACATCGCCCGGACGACGTTCATCGGCCTGATGTTCGGCAAGCAGTACATGCAGTGGTTCGTCGACGAAGTGCTCTTCCTGTTCGGCGGCACCGACCCCTACAAGGTCTCCTTTTACATCTCCGACCGGGTCATCAGCCAGGTACTCGCCGTCGTCGCTCTCGTCGGCGTCACCTACCTCGTGGTTCGGGAACTCCCCGAACTGCTCACCATCGTCGAGGATGTGCTCTACGTCGTCACGCGCGAGGAGTACGACCTCCGCGAGGCGCTCGACCTGCCCGACCGGAGCGAGGTCGGCCCCGGCGCGGACTGACGCCGCTCGGCCGATGGCTCAGAACTCGTCGATGTCCTGTTTTCTGGCCTCCCACTGTTCCCGCCGTTGGTCGAGCGCGTGCGCTTCCGCGATGAAGTCGTCGTAGTGAGAGACGATATCGGTGCGGGTGACGAGTCCGCGGAGCGTCGTCCCATCGACCACGGGGAGTTTCTTGATGTCGTGTTCCTTCATGCGGTTCACAGCGGTTCGGATCGTGGTGTCGCCCGTTGTCGTCACGAGCGGGTGGCTGACGGCACGTTCGACGGAAACGTCGACGAAGGGCCGCTTCGTGGTCGCCCCTGCCTGGAGCGCGTCGGTTTCGGTCACGATTCCGTAGGGGTTCCCCCCACGCAGGACGATCACGCTCCCGACGCCGCGTTCGAGCATCCGCTCGGCCGCTGTCTGGAGGGAGGCGTCCCGCTCACAGGTTACGAGCTCCGTCACCATCAGATCCTCGACCAGCATGGCCGTGGCATCACGCCGCGACGACTCAGTAGTGTCGGTGCACGTGGTCGGCGAGCCGCCCTCACACCGGCTGAACGAGGTCGGCCGGTGCGCCGGCGAGCGTTCGGAGCGCGTCCGCCTCGACGTGATGCAGGTCTCCCGGGAGCACCAGCAGGTGGAGGGGGTCGCCGAACTCCCGCGTCGCGAGCGCCGAGAGGCGGTCGGCCTCGACGACTGGGTCGGGGCTTCCGGCCCGTGCGACGGCCACGCCGAGGATGTCGGGCCACTCCTGAGCCAGGAGGTCGGCGGCCACGTCGGCGGTCATGTACGTCTCCCCCGCGTCATTCCCCCGCCCGTCGTCGACCTTGATGTCGAGATAGACGAGAGTGTGGAGGCCGCGCTCCCGGTTTGCCTCGACGGACTCGACGACCGACGCGGGTACGTCCTCGCCCCCGTGTGCCCGCGGGAAGGGGAGAGTGACGGCCTTGCCGAAGCGGTAGTTCTGGAGGCCGGTGAGGCCGCTCGCGGCCGACCCGGCGGAGACGCCGTGGACGATGCGGGTGTCGATCCCGCGCTCGATGGCCCGGAGGCGGAGGTCGACGTGCGTGGTCGAAATCATGGAGTCGCCGGCGGTGAGAAAGACGACGTCGTCCTCGGCGGCGGCGTCGAGGATCGACTCGGGATGTCGTTCGACGCCCGCCCGGTCGCGCACCTCGATATCGACGCCGTGGTGGGATTCGAGGGCGTCGACGCTGGTACCGACGAGGCGACTGGTGTAGAACTCCGCGAACGCGCGGTCGGCCGCACGGAGGGCGTTCCGTCCTTCGACCGTGATCGAGCGTTCGTCGTAGAGACCGAGGCCGATGAAGGTGAGCATATCGGCCGTGGGGCGTGCGGGTGCTTAAGGGATGCTAGGTGCGTCTCGCGCGGGCCTGTCGTACGTCTCCCCCGTCGCGAACCAGATCCTCGCAGTTCGGACAGACCCGCGGTTCCGTCATTCCGTCCGGCGCGAACACACGGACGTAGTCGTCCGTGACGAACGAGCCACAGTTCTGACAGCTCGGCATACGTTCACACCACTGACGGGAACCGTGATGTACGTTACGGCCACGCCTATTCCTCCGCCCCCATACGGTTCGTTTGAAGTGACCCGGGATCGAACCGTCGGCCATGTACGACGCGATACTCGTCCCGACGGACGGCAGCGAGGGAGTCGACCGGACGCTCGACCACGCACTGGAGATGGCGCGCAACCACGACGCGACGATCCACGCGCTGTACGTGATCGACCGCCGGTTCGAACTCGCGGCCGACGAGGATCGAGAGGATCTGATCGATCGCCTGACCGAGCGAGGGGAGGCGGCCGTAGCGAACGTCGCCGAGACGGCCGGGGAGGCCGGCGTCGACGCCGTGACCGACGTACGCGAGGGCATTCCGTACAAGGCGATCCTCGCCTACGCCGACGAGGCCGGCATCGACGTTATCACGATGGGTACCCACGGCCGGACGGGACGGGATCGACTCGCCCACCTCGGGAGCGTCACCGAACGCGTCGTCGAGAACGCCACTGTCCCCGTGTTCGTCGTCAACATCGGCGACGACGAGGGGGAGTAACTACTCGTCGCGTTCCTGGGCGTCGACGACGGCGACGCCGGCGAGGTTGACGAT
>JBDGTP010000051.1:0-15503 GCA_042216725.1 Haloplanus sp. | reverse complement strand
GGCACCGCGACGAGAACTGATCGTTCCGCCGCCCCCGACACCGGACGGCGGTGTAGCGCCGTGGAGTATTTATTTCGTGGCCGCCAATCCCCGGCTGTGAACGCCCGGACGAGTGCGCTCGACGCGCTGGTGTTCGGCGTCGACGTACAGAGCGGTGACGTCCGTGGGGATGCCCCCTCCTACGCAGTGGTCGCCTACGACGGCGAGAACGTCGACCGCGACGTGGTGTCCTTCCGGAAACTCCGGCGCCTCGTCGAGCGCGAGGAGCCGGCCTTCCTCGCCACCGACAACGTCTACGAACTCGCGACCGACAGCGACGACCTCGTGCGCTTCCTGCGGTGGCTCCCCGACGGGACGCGTCTCGTCCAGGTGACGGGCGCCGAGCGACCGGAACCCCTCTCGCGGGTCGCTTCCCGCCACGGCGTCCCGTACGGCAAGAAGCCGATGCAGGAGGCCGAGGCCGCCGCCCGCCTCGCGGCCGCGAACATCGGCCACGAGGTGACGGCCTTCACCGACACGACGACGGTGAAGGTGTCACGTGGCCGCTCGACGGGCAAGGGAGGGTGGAGCCAGGATCGCTACACCCGGCGCATCCACGGCAACGTGAAATCGCGCGCTCGGGACGTGGAGCAAGCGCTCGACGAGGCGAACCTCGACTACGAGCGCGAGGTGACCGAGAAGTACGGCGGCTACGCCAACGCCGTCTTCACGGTCGAGGCGTCGCCCGACGACCTGCCGGTGTCCCGGGAGCGGTCGGGCGACACCCGGATCGAAATCGAACGCGAGCGCCGCGACGGCATCGAGTTCGACCCGCTGGTGAAACGCCGTGATCGGGTGCTGGTGGGGATCGATCCTGGCACGACCACCGCGGCGGCCGTCGTCGGCCTCGACGGCGAGGTGCTCGACGTCTACTCGACGCGCACGGCCGACACGGCGGCAGTCATCGAGTGGCTGGTCGAACGCGGCCGGCCGGTCGTCGTCGCCGCGGACGTAGAACCGATGCCCGAGACGGTCGAGAAGTTCCGTCGGAGCTTCGACGCCGCGGGCTGGGAACCCGACACCGACCTCCCGGTCGACGAGAAACTCCATCGCACCCGGGACACCACCTACGACAACGACCACGAGCGCGACGCCTTCGCGGCCGCGCTGTTCGCCTTCGACGCCTACGAGGAGCAGTTCGAACGCATCACCCGGAAGGTGCCGCCGCAGTTCGACCGCGGCGAGGTGATCGACCGGGTCGTCACCGGCGAGGCGTCCGTCGAGGCGGTACTCCGCGACCTGTCCGACGACGACGAGGCCGACGAGGAGGAGACGGCCCACGAACCCCGGGAACTCACGCCGGAGGAACGTCGGATCAAGCGCCTCGAACGCCAGGTCGACCGCCTGGAGTCACAGGTCGACGACCTCGAAGGACGCCTGGCGGAGAAAGACGACCGTATCGCGGAGTACGAGGAGGAACTGTCCGAGGCCCGCCGGGAAGAGCGCCGGAAAGCCCGCGAGCGCCGCGAGATCAACCGGCTGGAACGCGAGACGGAGCGGCTGGAGCGGGAACGCGACGAGGAACGCGAACGCGCCGACGAACTCGAATCCAAACTGGAGCGGCTGAAGACGCTGTGGAAACTCGACCACTCCGACTTCGCCGACGTATCGGAGGGTCGTGACCTCGTCCCGGTGAAAGTCATCGAGCAGTTCACCCGCGACGCCATCGACGCCGCCGACGAGGCGTACGGCCTCGCGGCGGGCGACGTGGTGTATCTCCGGGACGCGAGCGGCGCCGGGCGCTCGACGGCCCAACGACTGGCAGCGACGGAGCCACGGGTCGTCCTCCGGGACGGCAACCTCTCCGACGTCGCCGACGACGTGTTGTTCGACCACGAGGTACCCGTCGCGCCCGCCAGCGACGTGACGATCCAGGAGGTGGACGACCTCGCGGTCGCTCGCGAGAGCGAGGTGGAGGCGGCCATCGAGGACTGGGAACGCCGCGCCGACGAGCGGTCGCGCGAGCGGAAGTCCGAGATGGTCGATCAGATCATCAGCGAACACCGGGCCGAGAGCGGCGACTGATCCGCGACCCGCCCGCACGGCTTTAGTTCTCGGGCGAAATGGGGCGGGTATGAGTGGGGCCGAGGACGGCACCGAGGCGGCTGATATGAGCGACCTTTTCGACGAACTCGAGGAACTCGAAGGGCTCGTCGAGACGCCGGCCGCTCGCGAACAGGTTCGCGAGACGATGCGCGTGGCGATGGCGGCCAGCAAGGCGGCGAGCCCGTTCGGGCGCGTGATCCGGGGCTACGACCGGGGCGACCTCGCGGAGGCGCTTCTCGGGAGCCTCCTGTTCGGTATCCCGATGGCCGTCGAGGGCGGCACTCAAGAGGTCGCGGTGTTTCTCGCCAGCCATCCCGGCGCACTCGCCGGCACGACCCTCTTCACCGTCGGCCTCGTCATCGGCATCATCTACGTCGCGGACTTTCAGGACGTTCGGATTCACAACCCGGTCTTCGGGCTGGTTCCGCGCCGTCTCGTCGGCGTCCTCGGCGTCTCCTTTCTGACTGCCGTCCTCCTGTTGACGATGTGGGGGCGCGTCGACTGGGGGACGACGTGGCTCGCGCTCGCGAACGTCATCGTGGCGTTCGTCCCCATGAGCATCGGTGCGGCGCTCGGCGACCTCCTCCCCGGGTCGTAAACATCAGAAGTCATATTTCGGTGCTCCCGCTCGTAGTGGGTATGGACGTCTACGAGCGGATCACCCGGAACGCGACCGAGGTGGTCACCGAGTCGGAGGGGCGCGAGTTGGCCGCCGATCCCGAGGGCAAACGCGCCTACGTCGGCTACGAGCCCTCGGGCGTGCTCCACATCGGCCACATGCTCACCGCGACGAAACTGATGGATCTGCAGGAGGTCGGCTTCGAGGTAACGGTCTTGCTCGCGGATGTCCACGCCTATCTCAACGACAAGGGCACCTTCGAGGAAATTCGTGAGACCGCCGAGCGAATGAAAGCACAGTTCCTCGCGTACGGCCTCGACGAGGAGCGGACGGAGTTCGTCTTCGGCTCCGACTTCGAGTTCGGCCGCGAGTACATCCTCGACCTGCATGCCCTGGAACTGGAGACGACGATTTCGCGGGCCGAACGGGCGATGTCGGAGATCAAAAGCGGGGACACCGTGACCGTCTCGCAGGCCGTCTACCCGCTGATGCAGGCGCTCGACATCGTCTATCTCGACGTGGATCTCGCGGTCGGCGGCATGGAACAGCGGAAGGTGCACATGCTCGCCCGGGACACCCTGCCGAAGATCGGTGAGGAAGCGCCGACCTGCCTGCACACGCCGCTGATCGCCGACCTCGAAACCGGCGTGGGCAAGATGTCGACCAGCGAGGGCGTCTCCATCTCGATGGAAGACTCCACTGCCGACATCGAGCGGAAGGTCAACGACGCGTTCTGCCCGCCGACTCGTGATCCCGACCCCGACGACAAGGGTCGAGAGCGGGAGAACCCGGTGTTACAGATCTTCGAGTACCACGTCTTCCCGCGCTACGAGACGGTGGTCGTCGAGCGCCCCGACGAGTACGGTGGCGACCTGGAGTACGACGACTACGAGTCGCTGGCGGCGGATCTGGAGTCGGGCGAACTCCACCCGCTGGACGCGAAGGAGGCGCTGGCGACGTATCTGGACGACCTCATCGCGCCGGGGCGGGCCAAACTCCGGGACGCCGAATCCGGCGCCTGATACGGTTTATTGACGTCCGTACCGGTGGTTCGCCGAACCGTCTTGGCGAACCACCGGTAATCAGTTACAACGATCCGTATGAGCCCCTGTCACCGAACGTCGGCGCTTTTAAACCTCACGCCCCCGAAGCGGGAACTATGAGCGAGGACGAAAACGGCGGGCGCAAGGATCTTCGAATGCCCGACGACGACGAGGTGTTCGCCGTCGTAACGGATATGCTCGGAGCGAACCGAGTGAAGGTGCGCTGTGCCGACGGGAAAGAGCGCACCGCTCGCATTCCCGGACGGATGCAGAAACGCATCTGGATCCGCGAGGACGACGTGGTGCTGGTGGAGCCGTGGGACTGGCAAGACGAGAAGGCGGATATCACGTGGCGCTACGAGAAGTCGGAGGCGGATCAGTTGCGGCGCGAAGGGCACATCGAGTAGCGAGAGGGCTTTTACGGCGTGACGACGTATCCACGACCGAATGAGTGACCGCGAGGAGTACGGCCTGCTCGAACCCGAGGCGGGTGAGGGAGAGGATTTCGGCGACGAGTGGGAGGCACTCGACGTTACCGACACCGAAGCCGACCGCATCGCCCGACGCCGGGATCGGGAGTTCGCCGAGTTCCGCAAGCGCCTGAAAGACGCCGATCAGTTCAAAGTCGAGCAGTCGGTGTTCGACGACGCCACCTTCGCGGCCATCTACAAACTCGTCCAGGACGGCTATATCGAGGCCTTCGGCGGCCCCATCTCGACGGGGAAGGAGGCGAACGTCTACGAGGCGCTTGGCGCCGACGAGCGGGACGTGGCGGTGAAGATCTATCGCATCAACGCCTCGAACTTCCGGCATATGCGGGAGTATCTGGAGGGCGACCCGCGGTTCGAGGGCATCGGCTCGAACAAAAAGGAGGTGGTGTTGGCGTGGACGAAAAAGGAGTTCGCCAACCTCCGGCGGGCCCGGACGGCAGGCGTCCGGGTGCCGGAACCCATCGCCGTCGAGCGAAACGTCCTCGTGATGGAACTCGTCGGATTGGTCGAGGAGCGGGCCCGCCGACTGGCGGAAGTCCAGGTCGAGAACCCCGAGACGGCGTTCGAGGTGGTGCGGGAGTATATGCGCCGACTGTACGGGGCGGGCCTGGTTCACGGCGACCTCTCCGAGTACAACCTCATCATCCACGACGGCGAACTGGTCGTGATCGACCTCGGCCAGGCGGTGACGGTACACCACCCGAACGCCGCGGACTTCCTCGACCGGGACTGCCGCAACGTGGCCGCCTTCTTCTCGCGACAGGGGATCGATGTCGACGCGGATGCGCTCCGGGAGTTCGTGACAGCCGTCGACGCGGAACCGTAAATCCCGAGCGAGAACTCTTAAACCGCTACGGCCGGTATCGAGCGATATGCAACACGTAAAGGTTCCGCAGGATCGCCTCGGCGTCCTCATCGGCGAGGGTGGCGAGACCATGCGCGAGATCGAGCGGCGCGCCGAGGTTCGCCTCGACATCGACTCCGAGAGCGGTAGCGTCGCCATCGACTCCGTCGGCGACCCCGTCACCGGGATGGTTGCCCCCGACATCGTTCGCGCGGTCGGGCGTGGGTTCGCACCCGACGCCGCGCTCTCCCTGCTCGACGACGAGATGCGAATGTTCGATCTGATCGACATCGAAGACGCCACCAGAAACAAAAACGACCTCCAGCGACAGAAGGGCCGCCTCATCGGTGAGGACGGTCGCACCCGGGAGTTGATGGAGGAGCTCACGGGCGCGGACGTCGTCATCTACGGGACGACCCTCGGTATCATCGGCCAGCCCGAGGAAGTCCAGGCCGTCCGGCGCGCCGCCGAGATGTTGCTCGACGGCGCCCCCCACGGCGCGGTGTACGGCTTCCTCGAACGCAAGCACAACGAACTCACCCGCGGCGTCGACCTCCAGCCGTCGAACTAGCACCTCTCCGTCGCCGTTCTGTCCCGCTCCCGCGAGCGTCGTTCCACGGTAACGAGTAACGATATTCCCCCGCCGCCGAGCCACCGCCCGAATTCCCTAATCACCCGACTGCGACAAGGCGTCGCACACACTGGATCAAAAGTCTTTTATAGAATCACAATCAATCAGAGAGTGATTATGTCTCAGCGAATGCAGCAGGGACAGCCGATGATTATTCTCGGCGAGGACTCCCAGCGGACGCAGGGGAAAGACGCCCAGACGATGAACATCACGGCCGGGAAGGCCGTCGCGGAGGCCGTACGGACCACACTCGGTCCGAAAGGCATGGACAAGATGCTGGTCGACTCCGGCGGGAGCGTCGTCGTCACGAACGACGGCGTCACCATCCTGAAGGAGATGGACATCGACCACCCCGCGGCGAACATGATCGTCGAGGTCGCCGAGACCCAGGAGGACGAAGTCGGTGACGGCACCACGACGGCCGTCGTCATCGCGGGCGAACTCCTCGACGAGGCCGAGGAGCTCATCGATCAGGACATCCACCCGACGACGCTGGCCCAGGGGTACCGCCGGGCTGCGGAGCGGGCGAAGGAAATCCTCGAGGAGAACGCCATCGACGTGTCGCCGGACGACCGCGAGACGCTCGTCAAAATCGCCGCGACGGCGATGACGGGCAAGGGCGCCGAGAGCGCCAAGGATCAGCTCGCCGACCTGCTGGTCGACGCCATCCTCGCAGTGCGCGACGGCGAGGAGATCGACACCGACAACGTCTCCATCGAGAAAGTCGTCGGCGGCTCCATCGGTAACTCCGAACTCATCGAGGGCGTCATCGTCGACAAGGAACGCGTCAGCGACAGCATGCCCTACGCGGTCGAGGACGCCAACGTCGCGCTGATCGACGGCGCGCTCGAAGTCAAGGAGACCGAAATCGACGCCGAGGTCAACGTCACCGACCCCGACCAGCTTCAGCAGTTCCTCGACCAGGAGGAGAAACAGCTCCGCCAGATGGTCGACCAGCTGAAGGACGTCGGCGCTGACGCCGTCTTCGTCGGTAGCGGCATCGACGACATGGCCCAGCACTACCTCGCTCAGGAGGGCATCCTCGCCGTCCGGCGGGCCAAGGACAGCGACCTCTCGCGACTCTCCCGCTCGACCGGCGGCACGGTTGTCGGCTCCGTCGACGACATCACCGAGGACGACCTCGGCTTCGCCGGCTCCGTCGCCCAGAAGGACATCGGCGGCGACGAGCGCATCTTCGTCGAGGACGTGGCCGAGGCCAAGTCCGTGACGCTCGTCCTCCGCGGCGGCACCGAACACGTCGTCGACGAAGTCGAGCGGGCGGTCGAGGACTCGCTCGGCGTCGTCCGGACGACGCTCGAAGACGGCAAGGTGCTCCCCGGTGGCGGCTCCCCCGAAGCCGAACTCGCGCTCGGTCTGCGCGACTACGCCGACTCCGTCGGTGGGCGCGAACAGCTCGCCGTCGAAGCATTCGCCGAGGCACTCGACGTCATCCCGCGCACCCTCGCCGAGAACGCGGGCCTCGACCCCATCGACTCGCTGGTCGACCTCCGCGCCCAGCACGACGCTGGCGACCTCACGGCCGGCCTGGACGCCTACACGGGCGACATCATCGACATGGACGAGGAGGGCGTCGTCGAACCCCTCCGCGTGAAGACGCAGGCCATCGAATCCGCCACCGAGGCGGCCGTCATGATCCTCCGTATCGACGACGTGATCGCTGCCGGCGACCTGAAGGGCGGCGGCAGTGACAGCGGCGAAGACGAAGGTGCCGGCGGCCCCGGCGGCGGCATGGGCGGCGGCATGGGCGGCGGCATGGGCGGCATGGGTGGCATGGGCGGCGCGATGTAAGTTCGGCGCGCGCCCCATCCCCTTCGCCCCACCGCTGTACCGCATCGCCCGACTGACCGTCCCTGATTTTTTCGACCCGACTCGGAGAGCGGCCGCTCCGGACTGGAGTTCGGTCGACAGCCGAACGTCGTAATCGACGGCTGTGCCTACGCGAACAGGTCGCGGGCGTCGCCGATAGCGTCGATCAGCGCATCGACTTCCTCGCGGGTGTTGTAGATGTAGAAGGAGGCCCGCGCGGAGGCGGCGATGCCGAGTTTGTCGTGCAGGGGTTGGGTGCAGTGGTCGCCGGCGCGGATCGCCACGCCGTGGTCGTTGACGATGCTGGAGAGGTCGTGGGCGTGGACGCCGTCGACGTTGAACGCGACGAGACCGCCACGGTCGTCGCCCGGCGGGCCGTAGATGGTCACGTCGTCGAACTCGCTGAGACGGTCGTAGGCGTACTCCGCGAGCAGTTCCTCGTGGGCCCGGACGCCCTCCAGCCCGATTCCTTCGAGGTAGTCGACGGCCGCGGCGAAGGCGATGCCCTGTGCGATGGAGGGGGTGCCTGCCTCGAACTTCCAGGGGAGGTCTTCCCACGTCGAATCCTCGTAGGTGACCCGACGGATCATGTCACCGCCGTAGAGATACGGCTGCATCTCCTCCAGAATCCCCTCTTTCCCGTAGAGTGCGCCGATACCGGTCGGCCCGCACATCTTGTGGGCCGAGAACGCGAAGAAGTCCGCGTCCAGTTCCTTGACGTCGACGGGGTGGGTCGGCGCGGACTGGGCGCCGTCGACGAAGATCAAGGCGTCGTGGTCGTGGGCCAGGTCGGCCAGGTCGGCGACGGGGTTGACCGTTCCGAGCGTGTTCGAGACGTGGACGACCGACACCATCTTCGTGGAGTCGTCGATCAGTTCGGCGGCGTGTTCCATATCGAGGTAGCCCTCGTCGTCCACGCGGATGTATCGCACCTCGGCGCCGGTTCGCTTGGCGATCTGTTGCCACGTCACCAGCGACGCGTGGTGTTCCATCTCCGAAAGCACGACCGAATCACCGGGGCCGAGTTCGGCCAGTCCCCACGCGTAGGCGACGAGATTCTCGCTCTCCGTCGTGTTCTTGGTGAAGACGAGTTCTTCCCTGCCGTCGGCGCCGACGAACTCGGCCACCGTGTCGTGGGCTTCCTCGTACGCGACGGAGGCCTCCTGACTCAACTGGTGGATACCCCGATGGACGTTGGCGTTGTAGCCGCGGTAGTAGTCGCTGATCGTGTCGACCACCTGGTTCGGCGTGTGACTCGTCGCGGCGTTGTCCAGATAGTACAGCGGGGTGTCGTCGTCGGGGCCTTCGCCGGGGGTCTCCACGTCGCCCCCGACCTGCCGGTCGAGGATCGGGAAATCGGCCCGGATAGCTTCCACGTCGATTGGATACGATTCCTGCACTCCCATCGCCCGGGCGTACGATCCGGAGGGATAACACCCCTTCGGTGTTTCACCCGGTTGTGAACTGGATTCGGTTACACCCGGGTCTCGTCACCTTCTTTAGGAATCCTGGAGTTTCACTCCGTATGGAACGCCGACAGGTCTTGACAGCGTGCGGGACGATAGTTACGGGGCTCCTCGCTGGCTGTAGCGGCGGAGGCGGCGACGCGACGGCCACAGCGACGGGGACGCCGGAGCCGACGGCGACGGCGACGCCCGAACCGACCGCGACGGCGACGGCGACGCCCGAACCGACCGCGACCGACACCGCGACACCGGAGCCGACGGCGACACAGCCACAGTTCGACGGGCCGACCCACGGTCTCGACGAGTCGTTCACCGTTGGCACCGGCAACAACGCTATCGGCTACCGGATCATCGGGTTCTACCGCGCCGACCAGGTCGGCGGCAGCGCCAACAACGCCACCGCCGACGGCACCTATCTGATCGTCCTTCTGGAGCTCTCGAACCCACAGGACGACATCACGTCGTTTCCACAGAACCAGTTTCTCATCGCCAACGACCAACAGCTCCGCTATCTCGACGAGGACGCGTCGCCGAAAATCTCCGACGATCCGCGGATCGACACCAAATCGCTCGCGACGTCGACGGTGCTCAGCGGCAACTCCAAGACCGGTGCGGTGCTGTTCGACGTGAATCCCGACCGGTCGTACCACATTCGCATCCGCCCGACGGGTGACTCGGGCGAGACACACTACGTGCCGATCGGCCCCATCTCCGACGTTCAGCAGTTGCGGAGTTCGATGACCTGAGGCTACATCCAGAGCAGTTGCGCGTGGAGCGCGCCGTCGAGATCGAGCACGCGCTCCTCGTCGACGAGCCCCGCTTCGATAGCGACGGTCACGCACCGCTCGCCGACGAGGTTGGCGACCGACGCCCGGGTCAGCGAGTCGACTACGTCGTCGGCGTCGCCCTCGGCGCCGCCGTAGAACTCCTCGGTCACCGTCAGCGACACCTCGCCGCGTTCGTACGTCTCGCCGAGGCACTCCTCGTCACAGACGGCCACCAGGAGTCCTTCGGGGGTGTCGCGCTCGCGGATCAGCATCTACCGATCCTCGATCAGTTCCTGTTCCGCCTCTTCGCGGAGTTCGGCGGCCTGCTCCTGGACGCGTTCGGCCTCCTCACTCTGGCCCAACTCCTCCAGCGCCATCGCCTTCTCCTCTAACACCGAGGCGGTGCGCATCCCCAGGCGGATGGCGTTGTCGAAACAGTCGACCGCATTCTCGTGGAGGCCGCGTTCGGAGAGGAAAAAGCCGCGGTTGTACCACGCCTGGGCGAACCGGGGGTCGGCCTCGACGGCGCGTTCGGCGTGATCCAGTGCCTGTTCGGTGCGACCCCACTCCCAGAGCGCGTACGCCAGGTTCGTGTGCGCCGAGGCGGCGTGTTCCGACTCGTCGTCGATGGCCAGGGCCTCCTCGTAGGCGCCGACGGCCTCGTCGTACTCTTCGAGTTGGGCGTGTGCCGCCCCTTTGTTCACCCACGCCTCCTGTTCGACTCGGTCGTCGTCGGCGAACCGGGCCGCCCGCTCGAACGTCTCGGTCGCTTCCTCGAAGCGGTTGATTCCCATATACGACAGCCCCACGTCGACGAGTCGTTCGGCGTCGACCTGGTCGCTGGCGACGTTGCGTTCGTCGAGCATATCGGTCAACACCCGCGAGTCGACGGGGTCGACCTCCGTCGGGTCGACCGCGAGTTCGGGCGGGTCGAGCGAGAACTCCTCGTAGTCCTCGTCGAACCCCTGCCCTTCGGAGAAGCGGTGGGGACGGTCGTCTTCCATACGGCCGAGTTGGGCGTCAGGTGGGTTAAGGCCTGCGTCACCGGCCTGCCGCCCAGCACAGCACTTAGGAGCGCGCACGCCCGACCGTCATCCATGCGCCTGTTCGTCAGCGTCGACCTCGACGGCCTCACCGACGCCGTCGCCGACGCCCAGGCTCGTCTGCCCGACGCCGGCGGGCTTCGGTTCGTCGACCCAGCAGACGCCCACGTCACACTCAAGTTTCTCGGCGAGGTCGATCCCGACCGCCTCGACGAGGTGGAGCGCACACTGGCGGCGGCCGTCGACGACGCCGGCGTCGACCCTTTCGCGATGACCGTCGGCGGCTTCGGCGTCTTTCCCTCGCTCGATTACATCAGTGTCGTCTGGGCCGGCATCACGGAGGGAAGCCCGGAGCTCTCCCGTCTCCACGAGGCCATCGAACGCGACCTGACCGGCGTCGGGTTCGACCCCGCAGAACACGCGTTCACCCCCCACGTCACGCTCGCCCGGATGGACGACGCCCGCGGCAAGTCCGCGGTACAGCGAACCGTACAAGAGGCCGACCCGACCGTCGGTCGGATCGAAGTGAGCGAGGTACGCCTCACCGAGAGTACGCTCACCGACGACGGCCCCGAGTACCGCACCATCAGTCGATTTCCGCTGTAGTCACCGTCACCGTGCTCTCGCGGTCGCCCTCGTGGTAGAGCGTCTGTGCCGCCGGCCGAACGTCGTCGTCGGTCGCCGTCCACGGACTCGTCGTTCCGGGATGCGGATCGAATCGGGGCGCGTCGCTGCTCGCGACTTCGAGTCGGAGGCGGTCACCCGCCGGCACGCGATGGTGGACGTCCCACATCTCGACGGTCAGGTGGATGGGGCCGTCGGGCACCGGCACCTCCCGGTCGCGGCCGTGACGGTACCGCGTCCGTCGGATGCCGCTACAGAGCGGATACGCGGGGCCATCGCCGCCGTCGGTCACGTGGACGAGCGTCGCCACCACGTCCGTGTCGTCGGCGTCGGTCGCGACGGTCAGGTCGGCCCACACCGGCCCCGCGAGGTCGACGGCCGAGGCGAACGGCGGCGTGGTGTAGGTGAGCACGTCGTCCCGGCGTTCGACCCGTCGCCGGTCGTACGGTCCGGCGTCCACGTCTCCACAGCAGAGCGGGCCGCCGCGGGTCGGCACCGGATCGGACGGGTCGTGTGTCCAGCGATCCGGGGATTCGAACTTCCGGGGCGGCGTCCGGATCAGGCCGCCGTCGTCGGGGTCGGTCGCCGCCGCACCCGTACTCCGCAGGAACCACTGCTCGGCGTGGGCGTCGGCCGGCGGCCAGTCGGCGTGGCGCTCCCACGTTCCACCGTCGCGTTCGGTGCGAAACGTCTCGACGTGCCGCCCGTCGGCGAACGGGGGTCGCGGCTGCCCCCGGACGTGCGTCTCGAAGAAGGCCAGATGCGTCTCCCAGACGCCGTACGCATCGGCGCTCGCCGCCGATCCGAAATCCAGGGAACCGACCGTCCCCGACGTGTCGCCGTGTGTCCACGGTCCGACGACGAGGTGTTGGGGCGCGGGCGACCGGTCACGCAGACCCCGGTAGTTGGCGAGCGTGCCGTGCTGGCAGAGTTCGTGCCACCCCGTGACGTGGAGGCCGGGAACCGTAATCTCGCCGTAGTCGGGTTCGGGGTCGAACGCCCGCCAGAACGCGTCGTAGCTCGGTCGTGCGAGCCACGTCCACCAGTGGGGAACGAGATCAGCAGGCGACAGGGACTCGGGGAGGGACACGTCGGCGAAGACACGGGACGGGAGGTCGATCAACGGTCGCGACGTGACGGCCGCCGTCAGGTCGTCGAGCGCGGTATCGATAGCGTCGCGTGCCTCGTCAGCCGTCGCGTCGTCGAGGCCGGCGTCGCGAAGTCGGGAAATCGTCTCCCCTGCGACCGCCTCGAACGACCACGTGAGCATGGCCATCGCGTTCATCGCGCCGTCCTGGAAGAAGTCGGCCCGGTGGAGGTCGCTCGGTGCGAACATCGGTGCGATGGCTTCGAGGCCGTCCGGGTCGTTCGCGGCGGCGAGCAACTGCATCTGTCCGGGCGAGGAGCCGCCGTACATGCCGACCTGTCCCGTCGACCAGGGGCGACCGGCGACCCACTCGACGGTCGCGGCGCCGTCGCTTCCCTCGTGTAGCCACGGCCGGAACGCACCGTCACTTGCCCCCCCGGCCGCGGGTGTCCTCGTAGGCCACCGCGTAGCCGGTGTCGAGCGCCCGCACTGCGACGCCACGGCCGTCGGGCGTCTCCGGGCGACCGTACGGCGTTCGCTGGAGGAGGGTTGGCAACCGCCCCGCCTCCGTCGGCCGGAACACGCGGATGGCGAGATCAGTGCCGTCGGCGGCTTCGTGTGTGTAGTCGTCGGTGCGGTACGCCGTGGTCGGTTCGTCCGGCATGGTCTGTTTTGTATCGTGATATGTGATTTATCGACGGTGCAACGGGTCGCTCGGTGATCCCACGTCGGCGCCCACGCTAATCAACGTCTGCTCTATCTTCGTCGGTTGCGTCCGTAATGCGACGGGCGGATCGCCGAGCCCCCCGGCGGTTGGAATCGGGCGATCACCCGCTCCCGCCGCCGCAACCTGCCTCACCGGCGTCCGACCGGAATACCCTCGCGGGTTACTGCCTGGTCACAGTCGACCGTTCTCGACGTCCGGCGTCGCACTGCTGCTCCGTCTCTCGCCCCAGCCAGTCCACGATCCGGTTCGCCGACGGTCGATAAACCATATGCTGCGATAGAGAACGATGCGGTACGCGGCACCGGACAAACGAGCCACGGCACCACGGGCGTCGCCCGTCGTCGACGTCCTCCGAGAGGAACGGATAGCCGACCCCCCGGGAACGTCGTGTTTCATCCGTAGCGGCTTCGGCGGCGCACAGCCGACCGGTTCCACGGCGTCTGCCGTTGTCGTGGGTCACGCTCGAAAGAACAAGATTTTATGCAGCCACGGGGTAGTGGTGCCCACTATGGGCAAGAAATCGAAGGCGAAAAAGAAGCGACTCGCCAAGCTGGAACGGCAGAACAGCCGCGTCCCCGCGTGGGTCATGCTCAAGACGGATCGACAGGTCACCCGTAACCCGAAGCGGCGCAACTGGCGTCGGAACGACACGGACGAATAAATGAGCGCCAACGACTTCGAGGAGCGCGTCGTCACCGTCCCGCTCCGCGACGTACAGGCGGCGCCGTCGAACAAGCGCGCCGACCGAGCGATGACGCTCGTCCGCGAGCACCTCGCGAAGCACTTCAAGGTCGACGAGAGCGAGGTTCGGCTCGACCCTGGCATCAACGAGGCCGTCTGGCAGCAGGGTCGCGGCAACCCGCCGAGCAAGCTTCGGGTTCGCGCCGCACGCTTCGTCGAGGACGGCGAACCGATCGTCGAAGCCGAGATCGCGGACTAACGTGTTACGCGCCTCCTTCGCCGGGTCGTCGTACGTTGGTGTGTTCGCCCGCGCGACCAACGACTGCCTGCTCGTCCGTCCCGACGCCGACGAGGACACCGTCGCCGAGATGGCGGCGGAACTCGACGTCGAGCCAGTGATGACCACGGTCGGCGGCTCCGGAACCGTCGGCGCGCTCGCCGTCGGCAACGAGCACGGCTTGCTCGTCTCCAGCCGGGCGACCGACCGCGAGCTTTCGGCGATCGAGGAGGCCACGGGACGCTCCGTGACGGAACTTCCCGGTCGTATCAACGCCGCCGGGAACGTCGTTCTTGCGAACGACTACGGCGCGTACGTCCACCCTGACCTCGACCGTGACGCAGTGCAGACGGTGCGGTCGGCGCTCGACGTGCCCGTCGAACGCGGCGACCTCGCCGACGTGCGCACCGTCGGCACCGCCGCCGTCGCGACCAACGAGGGCGTGCTCTGTCATCCCAAGTCCCGCGAACCGGAACTGGAGGCGCTCGAAGACCTCCTCGACGTACGGGCGGACATCGGAACCATCAACTACGGCGCGCCGCTGGTCGGCTCCGGCCTCGTCGCCAACGACGCGGGCTATGTCGTCGGTACCGACACCACTGGTCCGGAGCTCGGCCGCATCGAAGAGACGCTCGGCTATATCGAGCGCCAGTAGGAAGATACTTCCCGCTTCCTCACGACCTTCGAATACATGAGTGAGTTCGTCGTCAGCGGACGCTTCCAGGATCGAACCGGTTACCGTGCCTTCGAGAAGTCGCTCGACGCCCCCAACGAGGACGTTGCGCGCGAACACACCCTCTCTCAGCTCGGGAGCGAACACGGCCTCAAGCGGACGCAGGTCGAGATCAGCGAGGTGAGCGCGGCATGATGGGTGGCGGTCAGCAGCAACTTCAGCAGCTCTCCCAGGAACTGCAGGCTATCGAGGAGGAGATCACGGAACTCGAAGCCGAAGTCGAGAACCTGCGCACCCGGCAGTCCGAAATCGACGATGCCGTCGAAGCTATCGAGACGCTCGACACGGGCTCGACGGTACAGGTGCCCCTCGGCGGCGGCGCATATCTCCGCGCCGAAGTGCAGGACATCGACGAAGTGATCGTCGACCTCGGCGGCGGCTACGCCGCCGAACAGCCCCAGGGCGGCGCCATCGAGGCGCTCGAGCGCAAGCGGGACGTGCTCGACGACCGCATCGACGAGATTCAAGACGAGATTTCCGAGCTCGAATCCGAGAGCGAGGAGCTCGAACAGCAGGCCCAGCAGATGCAACAGCAGATGCAACAACAGCAGATGCAGC
>JBDGTP010000050.1:0-16269 GCA_042216725.1 Haloplanus sp. | reverse complement strand
GTGAGTGGCAACAGATATGTCTGAGTTTATATCGAAACCGTGCAACGGGCTATCCAAGACAGCGACGCGCGAGTCATCCTTATGAACGTCGAATCCGAGGTAGTACATGGTTCCCTCTGGAGTGGAACGTGCATGGAGGGAGCCACACCTATTCGGGCTCGCCGCCCGGCTGTCTCCCGGACAGCCGGGCGGCCTCCCATGATGCTGCGTCCTAGGCACTCAGGCCAATCAGAGCCACGCGTTCTGAGACGCTGTTGAATCATCGGCCTTCGTCCACCCCGTTCGTACTCCATGCACTCCGGGGACTTAGCAGGCTTTCATACCATCACAGCCGGTCATAGACAACTGAAGTCTCCCGCTTCAACTCCTTCGATTTAGCGACCTATCCCGACGCCGTCTAGTGATTCAACACAGCCGCGTGAGGTCTTCCAGCTGGAGACGGTCGATCACGGCCAGGTCGTGAAGTGCCTCGGCGACCGCCCAGTGGAGACCGCGAAGAACGGCCTCACTCGCGTCGGCTCACACTCCCGATACGGCTTCGGAGAACTGCGGCTAAAGTCCCTCGGCGAACAGTGTAAAGAATCAGAGAGAAAGGGCTAATCACACTCGTGAATCAACACAGGAATGACGGTGAATCGCCCGACAAAATTCACGCACTACGCTGAATAAAGAAATCGTATTTGCAACAACTGATAACGCAGCTGATGGTCGTAACCCTATCCCGCCGCGCGGCGATCAGTCGTTGACGATACTGCTGCCGCCCGGGGGCAGGAACTCCTGGATTCGATCCGGGCTGGCGACCTTCCGGACGAACGACTGGTCGGCGAAGCGTTCGCGGAAGGCCCGATAACAGCGTTTGGCGGCGTCGTTCTGCGCGAACTTGCCGGGTTCGAGGCGGAGCGTCGTCGCCGCACGGGGTTCGATGGCCGCCGGCGGCCCGCCGATCACCCGCGTCTCCGGTTCGCACTGGATGCCGACGGCGACGCACGCGCTCACGTCGCGGAAGTAGGTTCGGTCGCCCCGGATGACGAATCCCCCTTTCTCGATATACTCGCCGCTCTCGGGCGTCTTCGACACCTGCTCCGGTTCGACCATGTAGGCGTCGCCCGCGAAGCGGCCATCCTTCCAGACCGACGAGTAGGAGACGGCGAACTGCGCCGCCTCGTCGAGCGACGACTGAGGGAAGTCCACTTCGCGTGCGGGTTCGCTCGGCCCCGTCGCCTTCAGCAGCGTCACCGGCCCACCGTGGGCCTGCGCGTGGAAGAAGCGGTCGTTGTCCTCCATATACTTCTTGACGATGGCCTCGTTCTCGTCGGCGTTCCGGCCGCCGATGACGAGGAAGCCGTCGCTCGTGTGGAACCACCGGAACTCCTCGTACCAGTGTTCGGGCTGGCGAACCGGAACCGACGAGCGCGAGAGCCAATTCACCTCCTGTTCCGCCGTTTCCTCCGTCGTCTCCTCCTCCTCTTCGCCCTCGGCCTCCCACTCTTCGCGCCGGCGCTTGACGGCTTCCAGTTCCTCACGGGTATTCTCGATGGCCGCCAGCGCCCCTTCCTTTTTCTCCTCGACCCGCTTGGCCTCCTTGTAGCGACGGTCGGCGTTTTTCTCGACGCCCATCGAGGGGTCGACGGGCACACGCGTCCCGTCGAGGTCGACGATCACGATTCCCTCGCGGGGGTCGATGTCGACGACCGCCTCGGCCGCCGGAATGCCGCGTTCCGCCCCTTCGGCCAGCGTCTCCTCGATCTCCTCCCAGCTTCGACCCTCGTCGAGGGCCGACCGCACCGTCGAGATGATCTCGTCGACGAGGTCGTAGTTGGCGTACAGCGCCTCGGCGCGTTCGCGCTCGGTTTCGGCCTGCTCTTCGAAGCCCTCGATAGCCCCTTCCTGCTGTTCGATGATCCGTTTCTGTTTGGCGATTTCGGCCTCGAAATCCGGGCGCTCCTGCCCCGTCGTCTCCTCCTCGGGTTCGCGCTCCAGGCGATAGAAGTAGTCGTCGAGCGCGGCGTTGAACGAGTCGAAGCCCTCGGCCTCCAGGTCGGCGCGTTCCTCCAGCGGGAACGGCGTCACGTCGACTACGCTGTCGTCCTCGACGTACACCCGGGGATCGAAGTCGCCCTCGTGAAGCCGGTCGGCCACTCGCCCGATGGCATCGTAGAGCCGCTGGTAGGTCTCGTCGTCGGCGTCGTCGATGTCGAGCGTCTTCTCGACGCCCGCCCGCGAACAGATCTCTTCGCCGTAGAGGCCGCCGAAGTTGAGTTGGGTGGCGAGCGTTCGCACCACGTCCGTGTCCGACTCCTCCATCTGCCGGACGAAGGCGTCGTAGCTGACGGTCAGCGGATTGATCCGCGACTCGGGGAAGCCGTACTGCGATCCGGGGGCGACGGTGCGTGATTTCAGGCGAACGGTCTCTAAGCTCCGCACCACCTCGCCGCTCTCGTCGATGACGGCCACGTTGCCCTGGCCGAACAGTTCCGCGACGATTCGGGTGTTCGCGTCGTCGCGTTCGAACTCGAAGACGAGGATACGGTCGAACTCGTACTGGGAGACGCCGGCGAAGTCGGCGCCGCTCAGTCGGTTCCGGAGCATCATCGCGAAGTTCGGGGGGCGTCCCGGCGCGTCCGCGACGTGTTCGGGGTCGGCGACGTGTGCGCGTTTCACGTCGCCCACTTCGATCATGAGTTCGATCCGGCCGCGGTCGAAATCCCGCATCCGGAACCGCAAGAGGTCGTCGTCGTAGAGATAGGCCTTGTCGACTTTTGCGCCCTCGTACCGCCCGAGTTCGGTAACGAGAGCGGCGAGGTCGACGCTCGTCAGTTCCCGCTTCGCGTCCATACGCCCCCTTCTCGGGCCGGCCGAAAAGACGTGTCGTTGTGCGGGCGGTGCCATTCACGAGACCGATCCCTCCCGCGTGCAGTTCGCCCCGTGGGATTCGTTCAGCAAGTCACAGCCGAGAATATATACCCCCGGCCCGACTGCCTCCGGTATGCGACTGGAGGATTACTGGGGAGTCGGGCCGAAGACGAGCGAACGCCTCCGCGAGACGCTCGGCGAGGAGCGAGCCATCGAAGCCATCGAATCGGCGGACGTACGCGCGCTGACCGACGCAGGGATCACGCCTGGCCGGGCGACTCGCATCCTCCGCCGGGCCAACGACGAGGCCGGGATGGACTCGCTCGCGACCCGGGATACGCGCCAGGTGTACGACGACCTGTTGGCCCTGGCGGGGGAGTACGCCCTCACCCGCCACGCGGCCGACCGCATCCGCGTGCTGACGCCGCTCACGTCGCCGGACGCCATCGCGGCGCGTCTCGACGCCGTCGACGCCGCCCGCGACGCCTGGGCCGCCCTCGACGACGAGCGTCGGTCGGCAGTCGTGGCGGCGTTCGACGCCTACGACGAGGCCGGTGGCACCGAACGTGCCGCGGTCGACGCCGCCCTCGCCCTCCGCGAGGCGGGCCTCGACGGCACCACCTTCGACGCCCTCGGCGACATCGACCCCGGGGCGGTCCGCGAGGCGGCCGAGGCGCTCCAGTACGTCACCGCCGACGGCGTCGCCGAGGGCGCGGACGACCGACTCGACGACCTGCGCGGGCGCCTCGCCGACGCGCGGGCGCTGGAGAACTCCGCGTTCGACGTGCTCGAACGCATCCGCGAGACGGGCGTGCGCGACCTGGGGGATTTCCGGCGGGCCTTCACCGACTACGTCGACCGCGAGACCCGTCTCTCGCGGTCGGCAGTCGAGGAAGTCGCCCCCGACGAGGCCCACGACGCCGCCGACTTCGTGAGCACGGCGCTCCGGGCGCTCGTCGACGACCTAGAGCGTCGGGTCGCGGAGCGCGAACGCGAGGTCGAAGACGACCTCCGCGCGTCCATCGCCGACGCCCGCGCCGACGTGGATCGGGCGGTCGTCGCCGTCGACGACGTGGCGTTCGACCTGTCGCTCGCGCGCTTTGCCGACGCACACGACCTCACCCGGCCCGTCCTGGGCGGCGACGGCCTCGCCGTCGAGGGGGCGCGCAACCTCTTTCTCGACGACCCGGAATCGGTGGACTACGCGGTCGGCGACCACGACCTGTCGCCGCCGACGGGCGACCGCGTGGCAGTGCTGACCGGCGCGAACAGCGGCGGGAAGACGACGCTCCTCGAGACGTGTTGCTCGGTCGCCCTCCTGGCCGCGATGGGGTTGCCCGTCCCCGCCGACCGCGCCGCAGTCGGCTTTTTCGACGCCGTCGTCTTCCACCGTCGCCACGCCAGTTTCAACGCCGGGGTGCTCGAATCCACGCTGAAGTCAATCGTCCCGCCGCTGACCGACGACGGACGGACGCTGATGCTGGTCGACGAGTTCGAGGCGATCACGGAACCCGGCCGCGCCGCCGACCTGCTGAACGGCCTGGTCGACCTCACGGTCGACCGCGGCGCCCTCGGCGTCTACGTCACCCACCTCGCGGACGACCTGAGCCCGCTTCCGCCCGCCGCCCGCATCGACGGCATCTTCGCCGAAGGCCTCACGTCCGACCTCGACCTCCGGGTGGACTACCAGCCCCGGTTCGGTACCGTCGGCAAGTCGACCCCGGAGTTCATCGTCTCGCGACTCGTCGCCAACGCTGCTGATCGCCAGGTTCGCCAGGGGTTCGAACACCTCGCTGCCGCCGTCGGGGAGGAGGCCGTCCAGCGGACGCTCTCGGACGTGTGGGACTGACGGCCGGCCGCTAGCCGGCGGAGCGTGCGACTCTTAACCCCGCGTCGATTGGGAGGGGGTATGTTCGAGGATCGTTCGGGGCTACTCGCCAACAACCCGCCATTCAGGGGGTACGGCGCGGCCGTCACCCCCGGCCCCGACGGTCTCTCGGTGTTCGTCGCTGGCTTCGGGAACGCGAACCGCGTCCTCCGCTGGGAGGATGGCGCCGTCGTCGATTCGGCCTGTGGCGTCCTCGCCGACGACGGCCGCCACGCCATCGGCGTCGCCGCCGCCGACCTGGACGCCGACGGCCGGGAGGAGGTGTACGTCCACAACGTCGCCGCCTTCGGCGGCACGTCCTCGGAGGCCGACCTCCTCCTCGACCCGGAGAGTGACCGGACGTGGCGCGACCTCTTTGCGGATCCAGTGAACCGCGACCGGGCGAACTACCGCGTCGGGCGGTCGGTCGCCGCGGTCGACCGCCTGGGCACCGGCCGCTACGGGATGCTCGTCATCGGCTACGGCTCTCCCGCCCGGTTCTACGAGGTCGGGGAGGACGGCGCCGTGACCGACCTCGCGGCGACGGTGGGTCTCGACGTGGTCAGCGGGGGCCGGTCGGTGGCGGTCGGCCCCATTCTCTCGGATCGAATGGACGTGTTTCTCGGCGCCGAACGGGGCGCGAACCTCCTGCTCCGCAACGCGGGCGGGAAATTCGTCGACATGGCCCCGGAGTACGGCGTCACCGACCCGGAGGAGAACGCCCGCGGCACGGCGCTGGTCGTCCCCGGGGGGTCGCGAACCTGCGACATCGTCTGTGGCAACTGGAACGGCCAGAACCGCCTGTTCGCCCGCGAGGCCGGCGGTGAGTCCTTCCGCGATGTCGCACCGCCGGCGCTCGCGCGCCCGGCCCGTGTCCGAACGGTCATCACCGCTGACTTCGACAACGACGGTCGACAGGAGCTGTTCGTGAACTGCCTGGGTGCGCCTAATCGCCTGCTCACGTACGACGGCGCGTGGGCGCAGACGGGCATCGGCGACGCTCTCGAACCCGAAGGAATGGGCACCGGCGCCGCTGCTATCGACATCGACGGCGACGGGACGCTCGAACTCCTGGTCGTCCACGGCGAGGTCGACGCCCAACCTCTCTCGCTCTATCGCGCGCCGAACGACAACGACTGGCTCCGAGTGCGCCCGCTCACGCCCGCCGGCGCGCCGGCCCGCGGCGCCCGAGTGACGCTGACCACCGACGAGGGCCAGCAGACGCGCATCGTCGACGCCGGGAGCGGCTACCTCTGCCAGATGGAACCGGTGGCCCACTTCGGCCTCGGTGCCGCGACGCCACGCGAACTCGCGGTGTGCTGGCCGGGCGGCCGCGAGCGGACGTTCGACGACCTCGACCCCCGCACGACCGTCGAGTGTCAGCACCCGGGTACCTGACCGGGCGAGGTTAGCGGGATTTAAGGAGGGCTCCCCGTTACTGACTGGAAACATGATCGACCCCACGTCGGATATCGGGGAGGACGTAGACGAGAGCACTGCACCAACGTGTCACACGTGTGGGAAGAAGATAGTGATGGAGCCCGATCACCGCGTCGTCTCCTGGGTCGAGGACGGATCAGTCGAGCATCTCCACTTCTGTGACGACGAGTGTCGCGAGGCCTGGAGCGGGCGTCGACCGGAACGCTGACGATTCTCACACTGTCGGCTGTCACTGTATTGACTTACGGCCGGTAGTATCAGCGGTTCTCGAAGCGGTCGAGTCCCAGCGGCAGCATATCCGGACTGACGGGTTGGAACTCCTCGCGCTCCCACGTCGGGAGGTACTCACGGACGCCGTTCCACCGGTCGCGGGCGTAGCGTTCGTCGACGAAGACGCGGACGCCGCGTTCGTCGGGGCCGCGGATCACGCGCCCGATGGCCTGGCGGGCCTTCCGCACGGCGGGCACCGTCAGCGCCGTCTCGAACCCGTCGCCGTCGAACGCGCGGTCGTACGCGGTCACGACCGCTCGCGTCCGGGGTCGCGTCGTGTCGACCAGCGGGACGCCACACACTACCGCCGCGTGCAGGCGGTCGCCGCGGTAGTCGACGCCCTCCGTGAGCGTCCCCCGGAGGCTGGTGACGAGCGTCTTCGACTCGCCCGCGAAGAACTCCGTTTTCAGCGCCTCGGTTTCCCCGTCGTCGCTGGACTCGTCGAGCAACACCGGCGAGTCGAGGCGGTCGGCGAGGCGGCCGGCCATCCACTCCGCCTCGGCGTAGTTCGGCATCCCCACGAGGACGTTCCCGTCCCGCCCCGCGACTTCGGCGACGGCGTCGACGTACAGTCGCCGCGTGTCGTTTCGCTCACCCGTCGGCCCCCGGTTGTCGTACGTGAACGCCGGGGCGTCGACCGCGAAACTCGCACGGTTCGTCTCGGGGAAGGAGAGGCCGTAGGTACGTTCGACGACCGGTCGGTTCTCGTCAGCGAGAGCGTCGAGGCCGGTCACCGTCCGAAACACGTCTAGCGGTTCGAGCGTCGCCGACATCAACACGCCGCCGCCGAAGTCGTCGAGGCGGTCGGCGATGGCATCGCCGGGGACGCAGTTGTGAAGCGACAGACGGGCGTTGTAGACCCGGCGCCACGAGTCGGCTGGTTCCGTCTCGTTCCACGTCCGTGAGAGGTCGATGGCGCGGAAGTACCGACCGTGATCCGCGCGGTACCACGCGCCGAGCACTCGTCCGGCCGTCGGCGCCGCGCGCTCCCGATCCGCCTCTTCGAGTTCGTTCAGAATCCGTGCGACGACAGCGCCGACCGTCTCGGCGCGCACCCACACGTCGTCGCCGTACGACCCCTCCGCCCACTCCGTGATGGCGTCGGGTTCGGGCGTCTCGGGGTCGCGTAACGGGATTTCGTCGTCAGCGAGGTCGTCCATCGACGCCCGCCACCCGGCGTGTTCGCGGTCGAGATACGCGCGCACCCGGCGGTCGAGTTCCTCGCGCAGATCCCGGACGAACCCCCGGGTCGCCTTCAGTTCCGACAGATCCACGTCCGCATCGTCGAGTTCGCCGCGCACCAGGTCGGCGTCCCGCGAATCGGCGTCGCCGGGCTCCGTCCGGTTTCCGGTGGTGCGTGGCTCTCCGCTCCCGAGTTCCGCCGCCTGGATCACCCGCGTGAGTTCCGACTCCGTATCCCGAAGCGTCGCGTCGCCCACTCCGTCGCTCACCAGGTCGCGCACCCGCGGTTCGAGCATGTGTGCCTCGTCGCAGACGACGAACGTCGACTCGTCGAGCAGGGCGCCGGTGAACGACTCGGTCGTCCGCGGGTCGAATGCGTGGTAGTAGTTACCGATCATCACTTCGACGTGCGGGAGAAGCGCCCCGAGCATCGAGTGCGGACAGGTGCCGTGACCGGCCGCGAGGCCGACCAGATCCTCGGTGTCGAGGAGGCCGCGATCCGCGAAGTCGACCGGGACGGCCTCGACGGGGTCGCCGTCTTCGGGCAGGTCGTCGAGAGACTGGGCGTAAAACGGGCAGTACTCCGTCCCCTGATACTCGGCGGTGTCGGGGAGATACGGTGTCGGTTCGCCCGCCGTCTCCAGGTAGTCGGGGGTCGTGCCGTCGGTACTGGAGTCGAGCAGCCCCGTCTGGGCGCGGCGGGCGTCCGACGCGAGCGCCGCCGCCGTGGTCGGCCCCTCGCTCCCCGTCAGATTCCGGGTTCGCTCGCGGAGGCCCTCACAGCGGTCGTAGACGGTCGACTCGTCGATCCGCCCCACGCGTTCGCGGCTGTACGGACACACGTCGGCCTTGCCGACGAGCGTCAGCGCCGAGACGGGGCGCCAGTCCTCGGGCAGGTTCCCGTTGATCGTGCGCACGTCGGCCTCGAACTGCCGGAGTTGCTGTTTGACACTCGTGAGGACGACAACCCGCTCGAAGGACGAATCGGGGTCGCGAACGCGGTCGATGCCCGCCGTCAGCGCGAGCATCGTCTTCCCCGTCCCGCAGGCGCCTTCGATCACCGCGAACCCGCCCCGCTCGGCCGTCTCGATGGCCGTCTCGATGCCGTCGGCCTGCTCGGGGTACGGTTCGTCGTGGCCGAAGACCGCCCGCCACGTTTCGCCCATACTACCCACAGACAGGCGTCGTCTCCGGATAAAAACCTCGTCTCACAGCAGACTCTCTCCCAGTACGATCACCGAGAGGTTGTTGGCGAACACGCCGAGACCGATAGAGACGAGGACGCCGAGCCATCCCTCGATCAGGAGCGCGAAGTAGTAATCCGCCGGGGGAGGGGTACAGCGCAAGCGGTCGATCAGCAGGCGAAAGAACCCAGTGACGATCACGACCACGGCCAGATGAGCGCCGATGACGAGGAGGGTACTTCGACCGAGGAGCCACCGCATCAAGGGATTGCTCTCGGCGCCGGAACCGACGACTCGGGCCGCCGCGAGCGTCGTCAGCAGATCAACCGCCAAGAGGAGAAACAGCGCGACGGCGATCCAGTCCCAGTACTCCTCGATCCGTGCCTCGGCGACTCTCGGTGGCCGCTCCGTCACTGCCGACCCCCGCGCTGGCACGCTGGCGTCACGGCTTACCGCTCCCTCCCGTCGGGTGTCTGGGTGCCGCGCTCGGCCGATCCGTCGCTCCGGTTTTGGCTCCGCTCGGCGCCCCGGTTCGTTTCTCGCTTCCCGTTGTCGTCACGGCCGTTCGGTCGGTCGGCAGCACCATCCCGTTTTCGTTCGGTCGAGTCGCTCGACCGATCCGACGGTTCCGCGCGGCCGTCCTTGGTGCGTTCGCCGTCCGTGGTACGCCCCTCGCCCTCGGCGCGTCCCCCCTCCCGCGTGGCGTTCCGGGCGGGGCCGGTGACGGGCGACTTCGCCGCCGCGGCGTCGTTCCGCTGTCGGTCGTGCGTCGCGGATGCCACCTTGGGGTCGGTGTCGGCGTCGACCGGGTGGTCGGTCACCGCCTCACCCCACCGCGGGGACGATCCGGTTGCGTCCGTCCCGGTCGCCGTCGCGGCTTCGACGGCGGCGAGGGCGTCGAGCGAATCGCTCTCGCCGTCGGCGGTGCGTTCGAGGATGGCCTCGACGCGGGCCGGCGAGGGGTCGTGTTCGCCGGACGCCATGAGTGCCACGGTGCCGGCGACGTACGGCGCGGCGGCAGACGTGCCGGCGAGGGTGGCGTCGGCGCCGGTTCGGGCGGCCCCCGGTGCGGTCAGGTCGACGGTACCGCCGGTCGAGAGCGAACTGTACGCGGCCGGTTCGCCGTTCGCGGCGGCGCCGACGGCGACGACGCGTTCGCTCGTCGCGGGCGCGACCATACTCCCGTGGGCGGTCGTGTGTTCGAGTCGGTGCCGCGCCGCGAACACCTGCACACGGTCGGATTCGGGGGCGGGGTCGTCGGCGTAGACAGCGAGGTAGTACCGCCCGCGAGGCACCGCCACATCGACGCCCTCGACGGTGCGTCCGGGGCCGGTGTCGTCGCCGACGGACTTCGCAACCACGCGGTCGGGGCCGTTCGGGAGGCGTCGGTACAGGTAGAGGTCGTAGTCGGCGGCGGAGCGCCAGCGCAGACGGACGGTGACCCGCCCGCGGAGGCGGTTGCCGTCCGCGAGAGCATTCGCCGCGTCGCCGTCCGCGAAGGCGACCCAGTCGTCGTCGGTGCCCGACCCCGCCCAGTGGCGGTTGGCGTAGTTGCCGGCTGAGGTGACGAACACGACGCCCTCGGCGGTCGCTCGCTCGGCCGCGGCGGTGATCCGGCGCCCGTCGGCGGCGACGCTCGGGAAGTAACTCCCGGAGTCGACGATCACGTCGACGCCCCGGTCGGTCAGCCACTGGACTGCGGTGGCGTACTCCGCGGGCGTGGGTGTCGATCCGACACCCGCGAGATAGAGGTTTGCCGAGGGGGCCGTCTCGGAGACGATTTCCGCGACTGCGGTGTCGTGGGCGGTTCGGCGCGCCGGATCACCCACCTGTCGCCTGGCGACGACGTGCGGTGCGATGACGCCCGAGGTGTCGAACCCCCGCCCGATGACGCCGACGTCGACTCCCGATCCCGTGAGACCGCGGGCGTGTACCGCGTCGGCCCGAACGGTACGGAGCGCCTCGGCAGTCGGGCCGGCGCTCGACGGGTGGCGGTCGACCGTGCCGCCCACCGTCGTCCCTACGTCGCCAGCGACCGGGGTCGTCGCGTTCCCGGCGCGCACGCCGCCCAGTGCGGGTTGGACGACGGCGAGCACGACCACGAGCGTGAGGAGTGCGACGCGACGGCGGGGGGCGGCGTTCGACATGGACGGTCAGCCGTCGTAGTAGTCCCAGGCGGCGAGAAGTGCGACGACGAGGAGGCCGCCGGCGAGGAAGGCGAGACCGGGCGGGACGAGACCCAACAGCGGCCCCGTCGCGCTCCCGACGCTGTCGCCGACGCGCGGCACCGTCCCCGGGCCGCCGAGGTCGACGACGCCGGCGCCGAACGCCCGCTGTACCGCGAACGCCCCCACCGCGAGCACCGCGAGGACACCCACGAACCGATCCAGCGAGTCGAGCAGCCGTTCCTTGTCGGCGTCCGACCCCATGCAGACCACGAGCGAGTCCTGCGTGGGGGCGTACACGTTCATCTCTCGACCCTTTACCGAGTAGCGCGTGTCGGCCACCTCGACGAGACCCGCCTCTTCGAGGTTGCCGAGGTGGTGGCGGACGTTCTGGAGGGATGTCGACACCGTATCGGCGAGTTCCGATGCGGTCGCAGGCTGCTCTTCCAGGGCGGTCAGAATCGACCGGGCCGTCTCCGAGGATATCGACCCGATGAGGCGTTCCGCGTCGTCGTCTGTCAGGGACAGGACGCGGAGTTCACCCTCTCCCTCCGGTCTTACTTCCGTCTCCGAGCCCGAGGGTAACAGCCCTGACATCACGCCGTTGGTTACCAATCCAGGTAAAAAATCCTTCGCCAGAATCTCATTCAGTAACTGAACTGACATATCCACTGTCGGCCGTCGGGACGATGCCGGCCAGATACAGGAGCGCCAGGAGGGATACGAGGGCGATGAGGCCGCCCGCGAACGCCAGGAAGACGGTGTCGAACGGATAGCGCTCGCCGAGGGCGCCGACCACTCCGCTCCCAGTTGCCTGCACGAGGAGGGCGAGGCCGCCGTAGACGGCGTAGGCGCTCCCGCGGTTGTCCGGCACCGCCCCGAGGACGTACGCGTCGAGCGCGGGAAACAGGCTGTGGGCGGCGAGGCCGAGGGCGATACTCACCGCCGCGATAGCGAGCGTCGAGTCGGCGACGGTCAGTGCCGCCACGCCGCCGGCGACGGCCGCACCGAGCGTCAGGATGTACGGAACGTGTGGCAGGTGGTCGGCGAGGCTTCCACCCACCCAGAACGCGGGGAGACCGGCGGCAAAGGCCACCGTCAACAGCGTGCCGGCGCGGCCGGCGGTCAGCCCCTTGGTCGCCACGAGATACGTGACGTAGAAGTTGAACACGCCCTGCCAGACGAAGCCCGCGCCGCCGATCATCACCACTGCCGCGAGGATAATCCGCCAGTGAGAGAGGGCGGCGACGAAATCCCGGTCGGTTCCCTGTGGTACGCCTCCTTCGCGCCGTCGCGCGACGAGGAGGAGGACACCCGTCAGTATCGCGCCGAGCGCCGCGAGCGACCAGAACACCGCCCGCCAGGAGGCCGCGGCGATCAGCGCGACGGTCAGCGTCGGTGCGATCACCGCCGCCATCTGTGCGGCCGTGCCGTGGATACCGACCGCCCGACCCACGCCCTCGGGGTAGAGGTCACCGATGAGCGGGACGGCGGCGGCGTAGTAGGCGCCGGAAGCGACGCCGATGGCGAAGGCGCCGGCCTGCAGGAGCGGGAGCGATGTCGTCGTGGCCGTCAGTGCCGACGCGAGCGTCAACAGGGCGCCCGCCCCAAGTACGATCCGCCCGCGTCGGACGCGCGTCACGAGATAGCCGACCGGAATCCGTGGGACGGCCGTCCCGACCCAGACGAGCGTCGTCACGAGGCCGATGGCTCCCGTCCCGACGTGGAACGTCGTCCGAAACGTCTCCAGGAGGGGTGCGAAGGCGACGCGGCCGAAGTTGGCACAGAACACGAGTCCACAGAGGGTTCCGAAGAGCCGACGTGTCACGGTGACGGGTTTGGCGGGCCGTGGCACAAGGGTTGCGTTCCGTGGCGAATAGTATAACGGCCGGCGGGGCGAAGCCCGGCTATGATCACCTCCGACCGGATGGCGGCCGTCGACGAAAACGCGGCCGCCCTCGGCGTCCCGCGCAAGCAGTTGATGGAGTCGAGCGGCAACGCCGTCGCCGCGGCGGTACGGCGGGCCGTGGAGCCCGGTGCTGCCGTCGCCCTCGTCTGTGGCCGCGGCAACAATGGCGGCGACGCTTTCGTCGCCGCTCGCTTCCTCGACGACTACGACGTGACCGTCCACCTACTCGGCCGCCGGGCGACCATCACCACCGACATCGCGAGGGAGAACTGGGCGGCGCTGGAACGCGCCGCTATCGACACGCAGGTCGTCCGTGACTCGCAAGCGTTCGCCCTCGGCGACCCCGACGTAGTCGTCGACGCGATGCTCGGGACGGGCGTGACGGGCGCCCTCCGCGAACCGGAGCGATCCGCCGCGGCACGGATCAACGACTGCGGGGCGACCGTCGTCGCCGTCGACGTGCCGTCGGGCGTCGACGCCGACACGGGGGAGGCGGCGGGCGTCGCCGTCGACGCCGACCGCGTCGTCACCTTCCACGACGCCAAACCCGGGCTCGACGCCCTCGACGCCGCGGTGACCGTCGCCGACATCGGCATTCCCGAAGCGGCCGAACTGTTCACCGGCCCGGGCGACCGCCGCCTGCTCTCCCGACCGAGCGACGCCCACAAGGGCGCCTTCGGCGAGGTACTCGTCGTCGGTGGCGGACCGTACACGGGCGCGCCCGCCCTCTCGGCGCAGGCGGCGATGCGCGCCGGCGCCGACCTGGTGCGCGTGGCCTGTCCCCGCGCCGTCGCCCGCGAGGTGCAGGGGTTCGAGGAGGGACTGATCCTCCGGCCGTTCGACGGTGACCGCCTCACCACCGACCACCTCGACCACGTCCGTGACCTCGCCGCCGTCCACGACACCGTCGTCTTCGGCCCCGGCCTCGGCGACCACGAGGCGACGCTCGCCGCGGTGCGCGAGTTCCTCGCCGACTACGCGGGCCGGGCGGTGATCGACGCCGACGCCCTCGCACTCGTTCCCGAGGTCGAGACTGACGCGACGCTGCTGTGTACGCCTCACGCCGGCGAACTTCGGGCGATGGGCGGGCCGGATCTGGGCGACGCTGACTGGCGCGAGCGCCTGGAGCGCGTGGCCGCCTTCGCCGCCGACTTCGGGCACACGCTCCTGGTGAAAGGCGCCGTCGACGTGGTGTCCGACGGGTCGAACCGCCGGGGCAACCGCACCGGCAACCCGGGGATGACCGTCGGCGGCACCGGTGACGTGCTCGCGGGCGTCGCGGGGGCCTTGCTGGCCACGCAATCCCCCCTCGACGCGGGCGCGCTGGCGGCGTACGCCAACGGCCTCGCGGGCGACCGGATCGTCGACCGCCAGGGCTACGGCCTCCTGGCGAGCGACCTGTTACCCGAACTGCCGCGGGCTCTGTGGGGTGGTGCCGATGAGTGAGGACAGCGAGGGCGCCGACGCCGACACGGATCCGCAGGACGACCTGACCCACACCGACGAGTCCGGGAACGTCCAGATGGTCGACGTTGGCGACAAGCCCGACACGTCGCGCCGGGCGGTCGCACGGGGTACGATCCACCTTCAGCCCTCGACCGTCGAGGCGATCCGCGCCGACGAAATCGGGAAGGGCGACGTGCTGGCGACCGCCCGCGTCGGCGCCGTGCAGGCAGTCAAACACACCTGGGAGACGATTCCGATGTGCCACCAGATCCCGATCACGAACGTCGAGACGACGTTCGACGTGGGCGAGGATCGGGTCGACCTCGCGGTGGCCGTCGAGACGACCGGGAAAACTGGCTGCGAGATGGAGGCGCTAGAGGGCGTCACGACCGGATTGAACGTCGTCTGGGACATGGTGAAAGCCGCCGAAAAGGACGCGAACGGCGAGTATCCCGACACCGCGATCCGGAACGTTCGTGTAACCGAGAAGACGAAACGCGCGCTTTAGACCGACTCGACCGTCGCCAGATCGCTCGCCTTGGCACGAGCACGTTCGACGACCGAGGGCCGCGCCTCGAACTCGATGAGCACCTGCTCGCCCTCGTACTCCTCGCGTTCGACGGTGCCGTGGTCGTGTACCCAGGAGACGAGGCTCATGGTGTCGTCGGTCATCGGGAGGACGAGGCGCTCGAACTGCCAGTCTGGGAGTTCGCGCTCGATCCGGTCGCGGAGTACGTCGACACGCTCGCCGGTCAATCCCGAGACGGCGACGGGGTTTGGCGCCAGCGCCGCCAGCGCCTCGCGTTTCTCCGCGAGTTCGTCGTCGTCGACGCGGTCGACCTTGTTCAGCACCGTGACGATGGGCGCCTCGTTGCGTTCGTACAGCGTGTCGTGGCAGGTGACGAGTTTCTCGCGCATCTCCTCGATGGACTCGCTGGCGTCCACCACGAGGAGGACGAGGTCGGCGTGATAGACGGAGTCGAGGGTGGACTCGAAGGACTCGACCAGCCAGTGTGGAAGGTCGGAGACGAACCCGACCGTGTCGGTCAGGAGGACGTCCCGGCGCCCGGTGTCGGCGCGACGGGTGGTGGTGCCAAGCGTGGTGAAGAGGCGATCCTCGCTCTCGGCGGTCGTGTCGAGATCGGGATGCCGGTCTTCGTTCTCGTCGACGTCGAGTTCGGCGGCGAGACGGCGCATCAGCGTCGACTTGCCGGCGTTGGTGTAGCCCGCGAGAGCCACGAGGTCGAATCCGGATTCGCGGCGCTGTTCCCGGCGTGTCTCCTCCTTGTCGGCGATGGAGTCGAGTTCGCGCTTGATGTCCGCAATCTGGTTTTTGATGTCGCGTTCGCGGCTCTCGTCGTACTCCCCGAGACCCATGAACCCGGGCCGTTCGTCGCGCTTCGCGAGGCTGGTTTTGGCCTCGGCCCGCGGGAGTTCGTACCGGAGTTCCGCGAGTTCGACCTGGAGTTGGGCCTTGCGCGTCTGCGCTCGCTGGCCGAAGATGTCGAGGATGAGGGTGAAGCGGTCGACGACCTCGACGCTATCCGGGAGTTTGCCCCCGATATTGTACGTCTGATAAGGGCCGAGGCGGTTGTCGACGATCACCGCGTCGGCGTCCGTCTCGGCGGTTAGCGCTGCCAGTTCCTCGACTTTCCCCTCGCCGAAGCCGTACGCGGCGTCCTCCTCGCGGGTCTGAGTGAGTTCACCGACTACCTCGTAGCCCGCGGCGCGCGCGAGGTCGGCGATCTCGCTCAGATCGGCGTTTCCCCGTTCGACACGCTTGGCGACGACTGCTCTCATCGGTTCACCCGCGCTCCGTCGAGAGACGTGTGGATTCCCTGCACGATCTACTACAGAGGTAGGCGCTCGAACCACTTAAACTCCGCTCGCCGCGGGGACGGCACTGTTCAGATTAGAGTTGAAGGATGAGGCGGTGCGATTTGCTAGTGATCT
>JBDGTP010000083.1:0-16706 GCA_042216725.1 Haloplanus sp. | reverse complement strand
CTCGTGGTCAACTCGCCGATTCAATTCCACTGATTATGCCGCTCGGGAAGTACCGGACGTACTCCTCGGCGAGGCTGCTCGCGAGGAGGTTCGTCGACGTGCCGACGAGCGTGAGCATCCCCCCGAACATCGACGCGTACGAGAGGGGCAAGAGCAGTTTCGACGGCGAGGTGCCGTTCTCGTGTGCCAGGTCGCTCACCATCGGCATCAGCACCGCGACGGCGGCCGTGTTGTTGATGATCCCCGAGAGCGGCCCGACGATACCGATGATCGCACCGAGCTGTCGGCGTTCGTTCGAGCCGGTGTACGCCCCGACTATCGTCTGGAGACGCTGTATTACGCCCGTACGACGGACGCCATCGCTCAGAATCATCATCGCGAGGATGGTGACAGTCGCGCTGTTCGAGAAGCCCGAGACGCCTTCGGCCGGTGAGATACCCGTCCACGGGCGGAGCACCATCAGCACCACCATGATGCCGAGCGCCGTCACATCGATCGGAACCGGCTCGGTCACGAACAGCACGAGTGCGACGCCGATGAGCAGGAAAACGACCACGGCCCCGGTCGTCAGCGCCACCATCAGTTCGGTTGACCACTTTCCGGGGCTAGAACAAATACACCAGGGGTGACCTTCACGTCGCAGGGACACCCTGCAACCGGCATCGACGTGACGCGCTCCGGTCGTCCATCAGCCTCTCAGCTCATCACGGTGACCCAGAACACGGCGCCGACGACGACGGCCAGGAGGCCGAGCGCCAGGCTCGTCAGCCCCAGGCTCGCCAGGAGCGCGAGATTCGAGCCCACGCCGATCAGCGGCACCCAGGGCACGCCGGGCACACGAAACAGGCGCTCCTGATCGGGATACGTCCGACGGGACTGGATCAGTGCCACGTTCACGAACACCAACCCCCCGAGGAGCATGAAGTCCGCGAAGTGCGCGAGTGATTCGAGACCGAGAACGAGGGCGCCGGACGCGGATTCACCGGGCGGTGTGCCGAAGATCACGCCGAACAGCAGGAAAAACGCCAGGATCAGCCCGCCGGTCACGGCCACGGCGACGGTCGGCGCGCCCGTCCGGGGACTGACCCACTCGACGGCGTCCGGGAGTTGGCCGCGCTCGGCCATCGCCAGTTTCACGCGGGAGCCGGCAAGCACCGTCGCGTTAGCCGCCGAGAGCATCGACAACAGGGCGCCGACGACGAAGACGTAGAACCCGAAGTCACCGAGGTAGTACTGGGCGGCCCGGGCCATCGCCGCCTCGCCGTGTTCCGCGAGAAACGCCGTAGCGGCGTCGGGCGACTGCAGGCCGACGCGCTCGGCGAGAAACGTCAGGAAGTCGGCGTCGTTGATCGCCACGACCACCACGACGACCACCAGAACGTACAGGAGCGTCACGAAGCCGATACTCAGGAAGATGGCCCGCGGTACCGTCCGCTCGGGCGACCGAATCTCCCCCTCGCTGGTCGCGATAGCCTCGAACCCGAAGAAGGTGATAAAGACGAGCGCCGCGGTCAGCGCCACGTCACCGACGTGCGTGATGTTGGCCGCGAGCGACGCCGCGACGACGTCACCCTGGAACGCCCGGAGACCGCCGGCCAGAAACAGGCCGATGAGCGCCACCTTTAGCACCGTCACGAGAACCTGAAACGCGCCCGTCTCCTTGGCACCGGCGAAGTTGATCGCCACCAGGAGCGCCAGAACGGCGACGCCCGGAACCCAGAACGGCAACGCCGCGGCCAGAGAGAGCGCCGGGAGGATGAACCGGGCGAACCAGTCGGCGAAACTCGCGAGATAGAAGGCGGCGCTCGCCGGGTAGCCGAGGATCAGCAACCAGCCGACGAGATACGACCAGTCGGAGTCGAACACCTCGGCGACGTAGGCGTAGCCCCCGCCGTCGACCGTGTAGATCGTCGCGAACTCGGCGTAGGTGAGCGCGGTGACGGAGGCGACGACTGCCGCGAGCACGAACGACACCGCGGCCGCTGCCCCGACGTTGGCCACCGCCAGCCCCGAGAGTACGAAGATGCCCCCGGCGATCATCGTTCCGACGCCGATTGCCGTCGCACCCAAGAGACCGATGTCACGCTCCAGTTCCGTCTCGGTTGCCGTCACGCCGTTGACCACCCGAACGGGTGTTCGTCCCGTCCGGAGTTAAGGGTAGACCGAATTCCGACCGTGCGGGAATCGCGCTCACCGCCGTGTCGCTCCCGACGCGTAGCCGGTGTCGCGCCGTCGGACTCAGCCGATGAGTCGACCGAACGACGACGCGCCGCGGGGTGCGTACGCCGCACCGCCGGGGAGTTCGGCAACACATTCGCGACAGAACCGGTAGTCCGGGTCGTTCGCCGAGCCACAGTTCGGACACCGAATCGTCGCGGGCGCCGGTGTGTCGGCCGGCCGCTCGCGGGTTCCGACGCGGCGAACCGTGTCGGTGTCGCGACTGCGCCGAAGCCACGCGTAGGCGAGGAGCGCCGCGTTGGCGACGAGCGCCACGAGCACGATCCCCACGACGACCGATAGCGTCTCGGGGTGCTGGGGAATCATTCTGCCGTGCACAACTACGGCCTCGTGAGCCATAAAATCTGCAGGGGCCACGCGTCGACTCACGCCCGTCGTTTAACCGTCTCCGGCCACTACGACTGGCCGATGCCCAGGGTCATCGACGATGCGCGACGTGAGGCGCTCGTCCGTGCCTGTCGCGCCGCCATCGGCGATACGCTCCGCAGCATCGTCTACTTCACCCCCGACGAGTTCACGCAGGTGTATCTCCGCGACGACCTCAGGGCCGGCGCCGACCTCGGCGCGTTCGTCCGGAACGAGCGCGCCGGGTTCGACCGACAGAACACCGATCTTGGATCGGAACTGGGATCGTACAACTACACCATCCACGGCTACGACGAGGGGTACTTGCTCCGGGTCATCGCGGGCGACCACGGCGTGTTCGTCACGACGGACGACCTTCCAATCGCCCGGTTCGAGGAAGTCGTCACGGCCGTCCACGACGCACTCGACGAACCGGAGTCGACGGAGTAGCGACAGCACCGAGCCACCACACCCCAGGAACCACGAGATCCAATGTACCGAGTGATCATCCAGAGCGGAAGCATCGAATGCGACGACTACCACCACACCAACAACGGCGTCGACCTCCATCGAGACGAGGCGTTCGTCGCGTTTGTCCCGTACGCGAATCTGGTCGCCATCGTCGACGAGGAACGAACGGCGGCCGACGACAGATCCATCCTCTAGGGCGGTGACCGAACCCTAGTCGATGCCGAACTCGCGGTCGACCGGGTCGCGCAGGTCGCCGATCACTTCCTCCAGCGCGTCGGTGACGGTCACGAGGCCGACGACCTCGCCGTCCTCGATGACGAGCGCGAGTTCCTGCCCCTCGGCCTGGAACTGGTCGATAGCGTCGCTCACGTCCGTGTCGGGCGAGAGCGTCATCGGTGGCGAGGCCAGATCCTCGAAGTCGATATCGCCCGCTTCGAGTGCCGCCCGACGCGTCGCCACGATGGGGACGTAGACGATGCCGCGAACGTCGGCGAGTTCCTCCCCGACCAGGGGATAGCGCGTGTGCGGGTGATCGGTCATCCGCGCCAGATTCGTCTCGGTGTCGGCCGTCGTCGAGAGGGCGACGATATCCTCCGGCGGCACCATCACGTCTCGGACAGTCGTTTCGCCGATTCGGAGGGCGCTCATCACCTCGTCGCGTCGCTCGTCGGGCAGGTCACCCTCTTCAAGCAGGTCGCTCATCCGCGTCCGGAGTTCGGCCCGCGATTCGATGGAGTCCATCTCCGTCTCCAGCCACGCACCCGTCATCTCCACACCGAACAGGCCGAGCGTCAGTTTCGCGATGCCGTCGCCGAGGCGGATGACCGGCGAGATGAGGCGGTTGAACCAGTACAGCGGCGTCGCGCCGTAGCGACAGACCAGTTTCGTGCGCTCGACGCCGAGGTACGTCGGCGTCTGTTCGCCGTGGGTGAGATGCAGGAGGTTGATGATGAGGAAGGCGACGACGCCACCGGCGCTGACGGCGGCCAGCGCCGTGTTCGCGAAGACGGGTTCGAAGAGGGCCGCGAGCGCGGGTTCGGCGACGATACCGACGGCGATACTGGAGGCGGTGATGCCGACCTGGCAGCTCGTCAGATAGATCTCCAGGTCGTCCGTCATCTCCCACGCCCGCCGGAGGCCGGGTTCGTCGAACTCCGACGCCGAATACTGGCGGGCGCGCGTCAGGGCAAACTCGATAGCGACGAAAAAGCCGTTGGTCAGGATCAGCCCCAGACCGACGACGAGACGGAACGCCACGGTAGCAGGAGCCATCGACATGCGTTCTGGCCTTGGAGTGGCCGACATAAACGGATGGCGGCAGTGTGACGCCAGCGTCGATCAGGCGCTCCGATCGACCGGCACCGAGAGGACGGGTGTCGACGCGTTCCGCACCACGCGTTCCGTGACACTCCCCAAGAGCGCGTGCCGCAACCCGGTTCGCCCGTGGGTCGACATGACGATGAGGCCGGCGCCGGATTGCTCGGCGTGCGTGCGGATGGCCTCCGAGGGAAGCCCCTCCAGCACCGTCGTCGCCACCTCGACTCCGCGGTCGGCCGCCGCCGTTTCGATCCGATCCATCGCCTGTTCGCCGGTCGCTTCGAGGCCGCCGACCACGTCTTCGATTGCGGTCGCCGCGTCGTAGTAGCCGGCTTTCGTTCGCTCGTCGACGACGTAACAGCCCTCGACGACGGCGCCGAACCGCGCCGCGAGGTCGAGAGCAACGGGCAGTGCCGCGAACGAGGCGTCGCTCCCGTCGGTCGGGCAGACGATCCGGTCGAGGGGCGGCCACGACGGCACGTCGTCCGTCGCCCGGACGGTCAACACCGGTACCTCGATCCGTCGAACCACCGTCTCGGCGACGCTGCCGATGACGAACCGTTCGACGCCGGTGCGACCGTGAGTGCCCATCGCGACCAGATCGATCCCGTTCGACGCGACGTAGTCGAGGATGGCGTCGGTCGGGACGCCGACAGCGACGTGGGTCGTCGTCGCCACGTCGTCGGCGATCTCCGCAACCGCGTCGACGGCGCGTGTGGCCGCCCGTTCGGCCGCGGTCGATCCCGCGTCGACGGCCGTCTCGTCGCCGACGACCGCGGTGCTGTACTCGCGCTCGTCGATGACCGAGAACGCGTGGACGGTCGCGCCATACGCCTCCGCCAGCGACACCCCTAACTCGGCCGCTCGCTGGGCAGGCTCGCTCCCGTCAGTCGGGATCAACACGGCCTCGAACATTACTGCCAGCCTCGCGTCAGTGAAGAATAAGGGTTGGGACTCACTCCCCGTCCGACTCGCGGTGTGTCGGTGGCGTCGAGACGAGGAGTCCCAGTTTGTCGCGCCGGTCGGCGGCCCAGCGGTACGTCCGCTCACGAAGCCGTTCGTAGTCCTCGAACTGCCGGAGGAAATCGACGACCGGTCGCGCCTCGCCGCTCGTCCGAGCGAACGCCTCTTCGATAGCCGCGCCACACGAGTAGACTGCGTCGTCGGTCACCAGGTGGGCACAGTCCTCGTAGTCGTCGGGCAGGCGGTCACGGAGCGTCGGGGACAGTTCCGAGAAGCCGACGATCCGGAGGTTGGCGCGCTCGTCGAACAGTTCCGCCCACCACGTACAGAACCCGCAGTCGTCGTCGTAGACGAACGTCGGTTCCATACCGCCCGCTACGAATCCCAGCCCTATCGGTGTCCCGCTCTCGCGGCGGCGAACTCATGTGTGCGGCGACCCGTCCTCGGGCATGGTCGACTCGTCGCGGCTCTCCCCGCTCGACCCCGTGTACGCGGCGTCGGTCGTCGTCGCCGTCGCCCGTCGGCACCCTGCCTGGCTCGCTGTTCGTGGTGCATCTCGTCGGCTCGGAGCCGACGGCCGTCTGGCTGACGACCGTGCTGGTGACGGTGGGGGCGTTGCTGGCCGCCGCACGGGGGGACTCGACCGCCGTCGTTTTGCGCGACGCCCGCGAACGACGACCGATGGCTCGGATGCGCGATACGGTCGCCGGCGCTGCCTTCGTCTTTCTCGCGGGGCTAGCGCTGTGGCCGCCGCGTGCCGTGTACTGGACGGCCGTGGCCGCCGTCCTCGGCGACCCGCTCACGCTGGCGCTCGTCGGCCTCCTCGCGGCCGGCCTCGGTGCGGCGTTCGTGCGGGTGACGGGCGCCTCGCTCCGGGCGTTCGCCGGCGGTGGCGTCGCCGCCTACGCCGTCGGAATGCTGGTGATCGAAGCCCTGATAATGCCGGACAGTCCCGTGCATCTCGTCTGGTACGGCGGCCTGCTGGGCTGTTTCGTCGGCGGAGCGACGCTCCATCGCGCGCACGCACGCCGTTCGACCGACGTAGCACCGGACTAGATCAGATCATCGACCACAGCACGAGCGCCAGTACGGACGGGCCGTGCCCACTCGCGTCAGAGCGAGCGTTCGATATACCGGTTGACGGCGCGAACCCGGTCGTCCTGGAACGTCCACAGCGCCTCCCATTCGTTTCCGTCGACCTGCTCGGCCACCAGGGCGGCCGTCTCCGCGTCGTCGGCCTCGGAGTGATAGACGACGAACCAAGAGGTGCGGAACTCGCCGCGGTAGCCGGCGTGGACGACGGCCGGAAACGTCTCGGGCGGGAGCCAGTCCGGGACGCCGTAGACGTGGACGTCGACGCCGGATTCGCCGAGCGTCCGGTACACCTCTCGGGTGCCACGCTCGTCGTCGAGGCGGGAAAGGCGCTGGAACGACGAGCGCAGGCGCCCCGATTCGTGGCGCCAGGCCAACTGTTCGATGTATCGCGAGAGGATGATGAGCGGCAGTTTCTCCAAGTTCGAGGCCGGATAGCCGCGCAGTCGGAACGCCGTCTCCTCCAACTCCGTGATCACGGCCGGCGGCGAAACGTCGCCCAGGGGCTTCGTCCCCGTGATGTAGAGGTCGGAGTTGACCATCAGAATCTCGTCTTCGAGAACCTGCAGGGGAGATGACGCGACGACCTCGCCGTCCTCGAGCAAGAACACCACGTTCTCCTCGGCGTCGGGCACGTCCAGTTCCCGAACCGCGACGGACTGCTCGGCGAACAGCTCCTCCAGCATATCGTGGTCGGCTGTGGCCGCGTCCGGTTGACGACAGCGAGGGAACACTCGCGCATCTCCCCGTGGTCGATGAACGCCGCCAGCGAGTCGGGGGGCTCGATCATCCGAACACGCGTACGGCCGGCAGGCAAATAAAAACGACCGTCCGGCTCGGTTGCGAGCGGAACGCGATCCACGTCGGGTCGGATCGGCCGCCATCCCTCCTGCCGTCGGTCGCCTCTCGCCCTTCCTGGATCGTCCGTCACGCGACCGGCGCGGAGTCTCGGCGCCACTCCGGCCGGCGATATCGAGCGGCGATCGACTCCAGCTATCAGTTCTGGTTCGCGGGGCAGAACCTCTAAAACGCTGGATATCGGCGGTGGCGTATGGGCACGGGCAGCGGCTCATCGGACAACGGATCACCGGGCGACGGATCGTCGGACGACGAATCGGGCAGTCTCGCCTCGACGCGCCGGCAACTCCTCGTCGGCCTCACGGCGGGAAGCGGGACACTCGGACTGGGTGCCGCAGTCCAGGCACGCGGTCTACCCGACAGCGCCGGCAACGACGCACCCATTACGACCGCGGGCAACAACGACCAGGTCGAGAAGGGCGACCCGCCAGCCCGACACATCGTCGGCACGGACTCTCCCGCCGCGACCGAGGAGGCAAAGCGCCGCGCGAAGGAAGTGCGCCACGTCCTCGAGTTCGGTGACATCGGCACCGCCGTCGCCGGACGCTTCCCCGAACCGGCACGCGAGGCGCTCGAACGCCGCTCCGACGTGCGGTATATCGAAGCCGACGGGACGATGACGGCAATCGGCGAAGCCGTCCCCTGGGGTGTCGACCGTGTCGACGCGGATGTCGCCCACGATTCGGGGGCGACCGGCGACGGCGCCGATATCGCGATTCTGGACACCGGAATCGACAGCGACCACCCGGATCTGACCGGCAACCTGGGTTCCGGGCGGGCCTTCGTCGAGTGTGGCACCGCCTACGACGGGAGCAACTGCGACGGCAACGGGAACACCTGTCACGAACCCTGGGACGACGACAACGATCACGGCACCCACTGTGCCGGTATCGCCGACGCCGTCGACAACACTGAAGACGTGATCGGCGTCTCTACCACGGCGACGCTCCACCCCGTCAAGGTGCTCGGCTGTAGCGGCGCGGGCTATCTCTCCGATATCGCCGCGGGAATCGAACACACCACCGATCAGGGCTGGGATGTCGGGAGTCTGAGCCTCGGATCGTCGACCGACTCCTCGACGATTCGCGACGCCTGCCAGTACGCAGCCGACAACGGCGTCCTCCTCGTCGCCGCCGCGGGCAACGAGGGGCCGTGTAGCGACTGCGTGCAGTATCCGGCGGCCTACGACACCGTCGTCGCGGTGAGTGCAACCGACAGCGACGACAACCTGGCCTCCTTCTCCTCGACCGGGCCGGAGATCGAACTCGCGGCGCCCGGCGAGGTGATCCCCTCGACCATCCCCGGCGGCACGGCGTCGTTCTCGGGCACGTCGATGGCCTGCCCGCACGTGAGCGGGGCCGGTGGGCTGGTGATGGCGAACGGGAGTTCGAACACCGAGGCGCGGACGGCGTTGCAGGACACGGCAGAAGACATCGGACTGTCGAGTTCGGACGGCGGATACGGACTGTTAGACGCGGAAGCAGCGGCAAAGACCACAACCATGATTGGCGAAGCAGGAACGGTTACGACCGACGAGAATTGGCAGACAGTCACCCTAGACGGGTCGTACACGAACCCAGTGGTCGTTACGTCCGTCGGGACGTACAACAGCTCCCAGCCGGTTCACACGCGGGTGCGGAACGCGGGAAGCGGGAGCTTCGAGGTGCGGCTAGAGGAGTGGGAGTACCAGGACGGCAGTCACACGGACGAGACGGTGCACTACGTGGTCATGGAGTCCGGCTTCCACAAGACATCGACCGGGATCAACGTACTCGCTGGCACCGTCCAAGCGGATGGGAGCGGGTGGACGACGGCCAACTACACCAAGACGCTCGAGTCGCAACACTACGTCTTCACGCAGGTCATGTCCGTGAACGACACGACACCCGTCTCGACCCGCGTGACCGACGTTGGACTCGACAGCTTCGACGTGTTCTGCCAGGAAGAAGAGGCGAACCGTTCGGACGAGTTCTCGGATCACGCGCAGGAAACGGTCGGCTACCTCGTCACACAGCCCCGACCCAGTGGCTCCGGCGATCCGGGCGAGAGTATCGCCTCGGTGTTCGCAACTGACGAGTGGTCGTCGGCCACGCTTCAGGATTCCTACGCGGAGACGCCCGTTATTCTCCACGGCCTCCAGTCGTACTTCGGCCGGGATACGACCGATCTCCGGGGGCGTAACTACTCGTCAACGTCGTTCGAGGTGCTCGCCGAGGAAGAACAGTCGGCAAACACCGAGACGAACCACGTCCGGGAGTACGTCGCGACGCTGGCGCTCACGAGCGGGACGATCTCTACGGGGTAGTCGCGGCGGCTGCGACCCAAGTTTTGATAGCAGTTGCCGACCCTTATTCACCACGCACTGCATGGATCTCCTGCAGCTCAACAAGTTCTACCACCCCAAAATCGGCGGCATCGAACAGGTGGTTCGTGCCATCGCCGAGGGGATGGAGCGCCGCGGGCACGGAAGCCGCGTACTCGTGTCCGTGTCCCGTGGGCGAGGAAGACACGACGATGTTGCAGGTGTGTCAGTCACGCGAACGGCGAGTCTGGGGATTGCGAAGTCGGTTCCGCTGGCCCCGGGCTATCCCCTGCAACTCCAGCGAGCGAGCCGTGACGCCGATATCGTCCACCACCATCTCCCGAACCCACTGAGTGTCGTCTCCCATCTCGCCACGCCGTCGACGGACGCACCCGTCGTCGCGACCTACCACAGCGATATCGTCCGACAGCAGACCGCACTCAAGCTGTATCGACCCCTCCTCCATCGGTTTCTCGACGATCTCGATCATATCTTCGTCACATCGCCCCCTCTCCTCGAACACTCCGATCACCTCACACCGTACCGGGAGAAGGTTTCCGTGGTACCGCTATCGATCGACCTCGACGACTACGGGCAGTACGACGCCGCGACCCACGACCTGCCAGTGAATCCAGACAGACCGACGCTGCTGTTCGTCGGGCGGCTGAATTACTACAAGGGGGTGGAGTACCTGCTCGACGCCATGCCGTCCATCGACGCCGACCTCCTCGTCGTCGGCGACGGCGAGCGGCGAGCAGAACTCGACACTCGCGTCGACCGTCTCGGCGTCGGCGACCGCGTCCACTTCCTCGGACGGGTCGATTCCGAGCGCCTGCACGCGTGTTACGACCGGGCCGACGTGTTCGTCCTCCCGTCGGTCGAGCCGAGCGAAGCGTTCGGCATCGTTCAGTTGGAGGCGATGGCCTATCGAACGCCAGTCGTCAACACCGATCTCCCGACGGGTGTGCCGTGGGTGAGCCGTGACGGGGAGACGGGGGTGACGGTGCCGCCGCGGGATGCCGGGGCGCTCGCCGACGCGATCACCGGCTTACTCGTCGATCCGGAGCGCCGCCGAACGTACGGCAAGCGAGCGCGCGAACGGGTCGAGCGCCGCTTCGCTCGCGAGCGCATGCTCGACACGATGGAGCACCGGTATCGAGCGATCCTCGACGACAACGCCGATGCGATCACCACGGAGTCGGTCGTCGATCCCCCGGAGACGGACGACTGAAGTCCTGGCGGATCGGTCGAGCCGCTTGGAGTGACCGATCGTACCGATCCGGGCATCAGGGGTTCGCGACATCGCGATACACCCGCATCGTCCGTTCGGCGGTTCGCTCCCACGTGAATTCGCGCGCTCGCTCGCGCCCTCGGTCGGCGAGTCGGGCGCGTTCCGTCGGGTCGCCGGTCAGCCGCGCCAGCGCGTCGGCCAGCGCCCCCCGATCTCCCGGATCGACCAGCACCGCGGCGTCGCCAGCCACCTCGGCCATCGCCCCGCGGTCGGACGTGATGACGGGCGTGCCCGCGCTCATCGCCTCTAGGATCGGGAGTCCAAACCCCTCGTACAGCGAGGGGAAGACGAACGCGGTGGCGTTGCGATAGAGCCACGTGAGTTGCGCCTCGGGGACGAACCCGAGCGTCTCAACGCCCGCCGTCGAGGGGAGGTTTCCCGACGCGAACACGTCGCGATCCGGGCCGGCGAGCGCGAGGTCGAGGGGGTCGGCGGCGGCCGATCGGTAGCGGCGGTAGGCTTCGATCAACGTCCGGAGGTTCTTCCGCGGGTTCATCGCGCCGACGAACAGCAGGAAGTCCCGTCCCGCCAGCGCCGCAACCGGCGATCCCGCGCCCCGCTCCCGGTCGACGCCGTTGTGGATCGGCACCGTCTTCCCACGCGCCGCGGGGTAGCGGTCGACGATTTCGTCGCGGGCGAACCCCGAGACGGTGACGATCCGGTCGGTCGTCCGGACGGCGTGGACCGTCAGGAGCCGGTAGAGCGCGACGTACCTCGTCGAGAACCACTCCGGGTGGACGATGGGCGAGATGTCGTGGATCGTCGCGACGCTTGGCGTGCTCGTGAGCGGCGGCGCGCCCGCCGGCGTGTGGACGACATCCAGGTCGTACCGCCGGATGGCGAGGGGGAGACGCACCTGCTCCCACAGATGCGCACGGAGACCGCTGTGGGGCGCCGGCTCGGTCACCGTCCGGAGACAGTCGTAGCCGGCCAGGGACGGCGGCGGGTCGTCGAGCCCGAACAGCAGGAACTCCGCGTCGTCGGCATACCGGGCACAGAGGCGGTCGAGCAGACACGAGGCGTACCGCCCGACACCAGTCGGTTCCGGCTTGCCGAGCACCCGGCCGTTGACGCCGACGGTGAGCATCCGGACGGTGGTTGGGCGAACGCGGGCTAAACCGTTGGGGTGGGGACGGTTCCGTGCGGTGTCACCGTGGGAACACCTATGTGCGCCTCGCCACAACCCCGATCCGATGGCCGACATCTGTCTGGTCAACGCGCTCTTTCCGCCCGACGCCCACGGCGGGGCCGAGAACTACGTCCTCCGGACGGCACACGGTCTCGACGACCGGGGGTACGACGTCGCGATCATCACGTCCACGCCCTACGACGGTCTGGACTCGTTGCGACCCGCCGAGGGCACCTACGAGGGGCTCCCAGTCTGGCGGTTCTATCCCCCGAATCTCTCTCACCTGAGCAACAGCACCGGCGACAGCGTCGTGGAGAAGGCCGCCTGGCGCGGGATCGACCTCGTCAACGTCCCGGCCGCCCGCGCCGTCGGAACCGTCCTCGACCGTCTCGATCCAGCCGTCGTCCACACCAACAACCTCCTCGGCATCTCGACGCTCGTAGGGAGGGGCGTCCAGCGCCGTGACATCCGGCACGTTCACACGCTCCACGACTACGGACTGATCTGCCCGAAGAGCAACCTCCTCCGAGATCTGACCGCGCCGGACGACGAGCGAGTCGTCTGCGAGGATCCACCGCTCCCGTGTCGGGCGTACGCCCGCCAGCGACGGGCGACGCTCGGGACGCCCGATCTGGTCACCGCGCCCAGTCAGCACGTCATCGATATCCACCGCGGCCACGGCTTCTTCGAGGGCGTCGAGACCCGACGCGTCCGCCTCGGCGTCGACGACGTGGCCGCCGAGCCGCCGCCGGCGTCCGACGAGCGGTCGGTGCTCTACGTCGGCCAACACCTGGAGGCGAAGGGACTGGAGACGCTCTTTGCGGCCGCGGATCGCCTTCCCGAAGTCAGGGTTCACGTCTGTGGCACCGGCCCGTACGCCGAGCGCACCGAGGCGGCGGCCGCGGGGCGTGAGAACCTGGAGTACCACGGCTTCGTCTCCGAGGAGCGACTCGCGAATCTCCGCCGAACCGCCGCCGCGGCTATCGTCCCCTCCATCTGGATGGAGAACTCGCCGATGACCATCTACGAGAGCTACGCCGTCGGCCTCCCCGTGATCGGCAGCGACATCGGCGGGATTCCGGAATTGATCGACGTGGGCGAGACGGGGTTTCTCTTCGAGCCGAAGGACGCGGAGGGGCTGGCGGCAGCGATCCGCCGGCTGTTCGAGTCGACGGATCGCGAGGCACTCCAGCGAAACGCGCTGGCGTGGGCGCGGGAACACACGATGGCAGCCCACGTCGACCGGTTGATCGACGACGTGTACGCCCTGTAACGCCTCGGCGACACACCTATACTGCCATGCCGAATTGACACGTCGTATGGCGGGCCCTCACGTCTTCGTCCTCGTCGGCGACTGTCTCCGCGCCGCGAACGCGACGCCCGAGACCCTCCCGTTCGTCGCGGGGCGCGAGACGGTGACGTTCGCCCGCTGTTACGCGCCGGGGACGTGGACGCGCCCCTCGCACGCGTCGCTCTACAGCCAGCAGACCCCGGTGGCGCACGGCGTGACTCGTCGCGGGGACAAACTCGCCGCCTCACAGGCCGTCCTCCCCAGCCGGGCGCGAGACGCCGGCTACCGCACGGCGCTGTTCAGCGAGAACCCGACTTTCAGCCGACAGACGGGGTTCGATCACGGGGTCGACTACGTCGACGACTCCATTCACCGGAAGCCGTTCCCCTCGCCGTTCTCACCGGACGCCCACGCCGACGGCGTCGGTCTCGACGCGGCGCTGACGCTGTGCCGTGAGATCGCTCGCCGGCCGAACAGGGTAGCGAACGTCGCGAACGCCGTCTACGGGCTCGCGTCCGCACTGACCGACGCGGACGAGGCCGCCTATCCCCACCACGGCGGCCGCGTGTTCGCCCACCTCCGGAAGTTCGTCGCCCGGTACTCGGATCGCCCGCTGTTCTGTATCGCGAACCTGCTCGATCCCCACAATCCGCACCACGCACCGCCCGACGTGGGCGCCGACGCTCTCGACCTGTCGGTCCCGCCCGCGGAGCGTCGCGCCCTCGCGGCCGCGAACGACGACCGCCTGTATCTGCTCGATGGCGCCGACCTCCCCGTCGAAACGCGCGACTGGTTCGACTCGTGGAGCGCCGTGTTCGAGCGGCGGAAAGACATCTACGACGCCCAGATTCGGTACTTCGACCACCTCGTCGGGGAGTGGGTCGACTCGCTCGCCGACCGGGCGGTCGACGAATCGCTGATCGTCGTCACCGGCGATCACGGCCAACTGTTCGGCGAGGAGGGCCACCTCGGCCACCAGGTATCCCTCCACCCACACGGGATTCACGTGCCCCTCGCCGTCTTCCCGCCCGCGTCGTGGGAAACGGACGTGACGGTCGAACGGCCGGTCTCGTGGGTCGGCCTCGCGAGGGCGCTTGGCGGCGTCGCCGACGGATCGGTGCGAAGCACGGAGGAGTTCGTGGACGCAACCGTCGAGGGGAGCCGAACGGACGGGCGCGTCGTCGTCGCCGCCGACGGGCCGACGTGGAACGTCGCCGAACTGCGCGAGCGATACGACGACGAGGCGGTCGCGTCGGTGTGCGTCCGGAAAGTCGGCTTCGTGGAGGACAGGGAGATGACCGTCTACGAGTGCGGATGGGACGAGTCGACCATCCGACGGGTCGCGTACGACCTGCGAGACGGCTCACGGGAACGCCAGGACGTGGTCGAGGACGTGGCGCCCGCCGACCGATACGCCGAGTGGCTCAGGGCGGGCGGCGGGGGGAGCGTCGCCGCCGAAACGTCGGCGCGGCTTCGACGGTTAGGGTATCTGTGAAAACGAGCGGGTGACTGTTGTGGCGGCGTACGCGTGATACTACCCGTTCAGTGTCGCCCGAATTTCGACGAACGACCAACCGCCGAACATCAGAACCCAGAGGTGGATGAGCCAGAACGTGGATCGATCGACCCACCTCGGGAGAACCCACTGGCTGAGAAAGAAGTACTGATCGATGCGTGCCGAGATGTAGGATTGCTCCTGAACCGTCGTGGTCTCGCCATTCAACGTCGACATCCTCGGGCCACGAGGCTCGTCGCCGTATGCTAATCGCTCGGCATCGTACGGCCCGAAGGTGGTGTTGTACTGCCAGGCGATTTCACCCTGGGGAGTGAGTTCGATGATCCGCCCATTCGCGGTATCGGTCACGAGCGTATTCCCGTTCGGGAGCCGATCAGCATCGCGTGGCCAGTCGAGCCCTTTGGCGTAGAGCCACGTTCGAACCCACTCGTCACCTCGCTTTTCGTATTCCACGACCCGATTGTTTTCCGAGTCGGCCACTAACACCGTGGGGGGAGTATTCGACAGGAGAACGGGGTTGTGCTGTTCGTGGAGAATGCTGTAATTGTCCTCCTGGCCGAGTTCCCAGATGGTCTCTTTCGTCGTTCGGTTGATCAACAGCACCCGGTCGAACTCACGAGGGCTCGTCAGAAAGGCGCGTCCGTCCAGAACCAAGTCGACATCGTTGACGTGAGTGAAGTCCTGGTGGTTCCCGATACCATCGCCCGCCGTTTCGGGATAGTGATCCGAGAAGTTGTACTCCCAGACGATATCGTCCTTGGAGTTATTGTAGACGTAGAGCCGATGCCAGGTTGCTTCGCGGTCGTCCGAAATCCAGCCTCGCTTCTTCGCGAGCGTCAAATACGCCTCGTGCTGCCCGTTGTGGATCGTCTTGTCAGCGATGACGTACTTCTGCCCGCCGATGTAGTCGACATCGTGAGTGTCTGCAGGTACCGGGAATTTGTCGATGAGCGTATCGTTCCGCCAATCGTAGATGATCGCATACCACGGATAGCTCTCGCCACCGTTCCACGGCCAGTCGTTGACCATGGCAGTGAACAGAATCGTCGAATCATCGAGCGGATCGACATCGAAGTATTTCTTGTAGTACGAGTCGTGCGACCAGAGTACTGCTTTCGACTCCGTATCCACGGCGTAAATCGCGGCCCCCTTCCCGGCGGTGTTTCCCTGTATAGTGACAAACGTCACATCGTCGGAGCTATTGATGGCCGACGGTGGGGCACTCGCCCGTCCATTCGCTGGTGGCTGATACGTCGCAGCCTGGCCCAGGATCGGCACTAACAGGAGTACGAGAACGACTGCAAACGCCGTTCTTCGACCGGAGAGCGTCTTTAGTCGTGCCATGATACTCGTTGGGAGCTCCATCGCTCTCTCAGTTCGAACTACTGTAAATCCTTTGTTGAGTTCAGGTAGCTTAGGTGATCGGTGGGCCCTGGATCACGCAGCACTCACGGCACAGTCGTCCGATTCGGCGGCTCACGACCCACTTCGGCAGCGAACTCGGCGACCAGCACTCGTATTACCGTGACCAGCACATTGATTTCCTCTCCCGATGACATCACTGGTGATGGACATCGCTGGGTGGCTCTCGAATTCTATCTCTCGGACGAGAGCCGATGGACTCGATGGCGTCCGTGAGTCACTCAGACCGGCGTATCAGAAGAGCCTGCAGGGACTCTCACGGCTCCGCGACCCGGGGACTCCGATCTATGACCGCGACTGGGATCTCCTGATCGTCGTCGACGCCTGCCGACTGGATCTGATGCGGGAGGTGGCTCCCGACTACGACTTCGTCGAGGGTATCGCCGAGTTCCGCTCGCTCGACAGCATGACCTTGCTATGGATGGAAAAGAACTTCGTGCCCGCGTACGCCGACGAGATGGCCGAGACGGC
>JBDGTP010000042.1:0-16951 GCA_042216725.1 Haloplanus sp. | reverse complement strand
TCATGCCGCCGAACTCGCCGTCGTAGCGCCGCCAGTCGCGGACGATCACCCGCCGGCTGGGGGTGTTGACGCCCGCCGCGAGGGTGGGCGTCGCACAGATGGCCTTCAGCAGGCGGTCGCGGAAGGCGTCCTCGACGAGCGAGCGGTGTTCGGGGGAGAGGCCGGCGTGGTGGAAGGCGGCACCCTTCCGGACGACCGCCGCGAGGTCGTCGCTGGTCTCGGTGTCGGACACGTCGGCCACATCGTCGGCTAGGGCCGCCAGGTCGTCGCGCTCCTCGGGCGTGAGATGCGACTCGGTCACGTCTCCCAGCCGCCGGGCCGCCGCCTCGGCGTTTCGCCGGGAGTTGACGAAGACGAGCGACGACCCGTCCTCGTCGAGGGCGTCGTCGACGAGCGCGGCGGTCGGGCGCTCGCCCCGGCCCACCGGCACCTCACGCTGGGTGTCGTCGTCGAACGTGATCGCACCGCCGTAGTGGACGCCGGTGCGGAGGTCGACGGGCCGCCAGTCGGACTTGACGAGGCCGGCGTCCAGCCAGTCGGCCACTTCGTCGGCGTTGTCGACGGTCGCCGACAGGGCGATCACCTGCAGGTCAGGGTTGATCCGCCGGAGTTTCGCCAGTGTCACCTCCAGGGTCGGTCCCCGGTTCGGATCGTCGACGAGGTGTACCTCGTCGGCGACGACGCAGGTGAGGTCGTCGATCCACGGCGCGCCGTTGCGCACCAGCGAGTCCACCTTCTCGCTCGTGGCGACGACGATGTCGCGGGAGGAGAGCCACTCCTCGCTGGACTCGTAGTTTCCGGTGGAGATGCCCACCGACACGTCGAACTCCGTCCACCGTTCGAACGCGGCCTTTTTCTCGCTGGCGAGGGCGCGGAGCGGGACGACGTACAGCGCCGTCCCGCCGCGGTGGACGCTCGACAGCATGGCGAGTTCCGCGATCAGGGTCTTGCCGCTGGCCGTCGGCACGCTAGCGACGAGGCTCTGGCCGTCGGTGATGCCCGCCTCGACGGCCTCGGCCTGTGGCGGATAGAGTTCCTCGATCCCCGCCTCGCGGAGGAAGTCGGGGACGCCCGGCGGGAGACCGGGGATGGCCGCGGGGTTCATCGGTCGTCGGCCCTTGGCGCGTCCCCGCGTTTAACCTGTCGGGTTCGCGTCGCCGATACTGTTCAGAGGGGGACACGGGTACGATGGACATCTGGGACGCCCTGGCGTCTCGGCTCCCGGGACTCGCTGCGCTCCTCGCGGGCAACGAGCCCTCCGACTCCGGTGAGTCGGGGCTTTCGAGGTGTTCCCAACGCCGACAGCTGCTCCGAACACGATCCGTGTCGTCCAGCGGGGACGCTATGGTGATGGACGTGCCACGTGTGCGTGATGTCCACCCTGACAGTCGAGGCCGGCGAACTCACCGCCGAAGAGATTCTCGACGCCCTCGGTTCGGGCCAGCGGATCGTGGTTCGCGTCGAGATGCTCGGCGGCGTCCACGAGGTGACGCTCCGACACGACGGAAGCACCTACTACTGTGACACGCCCACGACGCTCCACAAACACGACACCGTCGACGCGATGCGGATGTGCATCGAGAAGATGGGGTACGGCCGCGACGGGTGATAGCGGCGAGCCCGTCCCGGTGGCGCAGTTTTAACCTCGCGCGTGGCCAACGGCGAGTATGGCCGACACGCCCGACGTCGAGGAACTCGTCGGCATCGAGGAGCCGGACTTTCAGCATATCCTCTCCTGTGTGTTCGGTATTCAGGAGCACGAGAGCCGGACGTACCTCGTCTTGCTCGACAATCCCGGCAGCACGGTCGCGGAACTCGCGGAGGAACTCGACCGCGACCGGAGCAACGTCAACCGGTCGCTGACGACGCTCCTCGACAAGGGACTGGCCGAACGGGAGCGCCGCCTCCTCGACCCCGGCGGCTACGTCTACCAGTACACCGCGACGCCGCTCCCGGAGGCCAAGGAGTTGATGCACCGCACCCTCGACGAGTGGGCGGCGCAGGTACACGACGCTATCGACGAGTTCGGCTCGGAATCGGCGTGGTGAACCCGGCCCGTTTTTGCCCTCGCGGTACGTCTCTCCGCCAATGAGTCTCGACCTGACCGCGGCCGCCCCGTCGGCCCCCGCGTGTGCCGACGACGGCGTCTGGCTGGCGTGTATCGAGTGTGGCGAACGGTTCGCCCCCTTCTCGGCGATCCGCTACACCTGTGACGACTGCGATGGTCTGCTCGAAGCCCGCTACGCCGACCCGCCGACGTTCGACGAGTTCGAGGGGCGGGGTGTCTGGCGATACGCCGCCGCCCTCCCTTTCGAGACGGGCGTCACTCTCCCCGAGGGCGATACGCCCCTCCACCGCGTCCCGCGCCTCGAAGGCGAGGTGGGCGTCGCAAACCTCCGCGTCAAACACGAGGGGATGAACCCCACGGGGAGTTTCAAGGATCGCGGCATGACCGTCGGCGTTCGTGTCGCGCGCGAACTCGGCGTTGGCCGCCTCGCCTGCGCCTCGACGGGCAATACGAGCGCCGCCCTCGCGGCCTACGGTGCCCGCGCCGGCATGGAGACGCTGGTGCTTCTCCCCGCCGGCAAGGTCGCCGCCGGCAAAATCGCCCAGGCCGCCCTCCACGACGCCCGCATCCTCGAAGTCGACGGCAACTTCGACGACTGTCTCGACATCGTCCAGAACCTCGCGACCCGCGGCGAGGTGTACCTGCTCAACTCGCTGAACCCGTTCCGCCTCGAAGGGCAGAAGACCATCGGCTTCGAGATCCTGGAGGCGTTCCGCGACGACTACGGCCGGATTCCGGATCGGATCGTCCTCCCCGTCGGCAACGCGGGCAACACGGCCGCGCTCTACAAAGCGTTCCGCGAACTCGTCCAGGGCGGCGCGCTCGCCCCCGAGGACGTGCCGAAACTCACGGGCGTCCAGGCCGAGGGCGCGGCGCCGATGGTCGAGGCGGTGACGGAGGGGGCGGACGCCGTCCGTCGCTGGCCCGACGTGGAGACCATCGCTACCGCCATCCGCATCGGCAACCCGGTGAACGCGCCGAAGGCGCTGCCGGGCATCCGTAACACGGGCGGCACCGCCGTCGCCGTCTCCGACGAGGCCATCACCGACGCGCAACGCTCGCTCGCGGCGGAAGGTGTCGGCGTCGAACCCGCCTCCGCGGCGTCGGTCGCCGGTCTCCGCAAACTCCGGGCCCAGGGCGTCGTCGGCGACGACGAGGACGTGGTCTGTCTCACCACGGGCCACCTGCTCAAAGATCCGGACGCCGCCTTCGCCGCCGGCAACGACCCCGAACCCGTCCCGAACGACACCGAGGCCGTCCTCGACCACATCGCCGACTAGTTACGCGCCGATGTCGGGGTCGGCCGCCAGGTCGTCGAACCCCGCGAGCCGATACGCGCGTGAGTCGCTACAGCCTTCGTTCTCGGCCGCCAGGTCGCCGATAGCCAGGTCGTAGCGGTGGGCGAAGCCCTCGTAGTCGTCGGCGGCGTCGACGGCCGCCAGCAGTTCCTCGGCGGTCAGCGCCTCGGCCACCTCGTCGCGGAACGCCGTGGCTCGCTCCGCGGCGGCGGCCGCCTCGTCCGTGTCGGCCCCGTACTGTTCCGCGAACGCCGTTTCGACCGTCATCCGGAAGTCGTCGGTTTCGTCCTCGCTCATACGCGACGGGTCGGCCGGTCGCTACATATCGCTTGCGCGTGCCCCCGTCCGACGACCGTCTGACGGGGCTTTTTGCGTATGTGGGTGGGAGTCACACGCATGGTTCCGAGCGGCTTCCCTACCGGCACGGTCAGCAGCGGTCGCGACGGGCCGTCGGCCTCGCCCGGACGCGACGACGAGGGCGACGCGCGCGCACGAATCGCCGAACTGGAGCGGGAAAACGAGGCGCTCCGCGCCGCCTTGGAGCAACAGCGCCGCGAGAACGAACGGATCGTCGAGCGGTACGAACGGTTACTGGACTGTGACCGGCCGTCGGAGGCCGAGGACAGCGACGCGACGGGCGACGTGCCCGACATCGAGGCTGGCGCGTTCGAACGGATCGCTCGCGCCTTCGGCTTCCGTTAGGCTTCCTCGTCGCCGTTGCCGAGCGTGATCTGTTTCACGTCGATGATCCGCTCGTCGTCGCGGATGGTGCTGACCACGCCGTCGGGCACCGGTTCGTCGAGGTTGTACACCGTCATCGCCTCGCCACCGACCGTCTCGCGGCCGTTGAACATCCCCGCGATGTTGACGTCGTTGTCGCCGAGGACGGTGCCGATCAGGCCGAGTACGCCGGGGCGGTCGTAGTTGCGTACGACGAGCATCTGTCCGTGCGGGACGGCGTCGACGCGGTAGCCGTCGAGACGGACGATCCGGGGGTCGTCGCCGGCGAACAGCGACCCCGAGGCGGCGATGGAGTCCGTCCCCGATCCGACGGCGACGGTGACGAGGCTCTGGAAGTCCTCGCTCTGTCGGGTCTTCTCTTCCGTCACCTCGATTCCGCGTTCCTCCGCGATTTTGGGCGCGTTGACCGCGTTCACCTGCCATTCCAGGGGTTCGAACACGCCTTTGAGCGCGCTCGCGGTGACGAACTCCACGTCCTCGTCGGCGATGTCGCCCTCGTAGCGCACCCGCACCTCCGAGATTCGGTCGTCGAACATCTGGGCGGCGATCTTGCCCGCCGTCTCCGCGAGGTCGATATACGGCTGGACGCGCGGGAATGCGCTCTCGTCTATCGACGGGGCGTTCAGCGCGTTCGCGACGGGTTCGTCGCGGAAGGCGGCGACGATCTGGTCGGCGATGCTCGTGGCGACGTACTCCTGTGCGGCCTCGGTTGCGGCGCCGAGGTGGGGCGTGACGACCACGTCGTCGAGAGCGAGCAAGGGGTTGTCCGGGGAGACGGGTTCGTCCGCGAACACGTCGACTGCGGCTCCGGCGAGCGTGCCCTCTTCCACCGCGGCCGCGAGCGCCGTCTCGTCGACGACGCCGCCGCGCGCGCAGTTGACGACGTGGCCGCCCTCCATCCGGGCGAGTTCGTCCCTGCCGATCATCCCCTCCGTCTCGGGGGTGAGCGGCGTGTGGATCGTCAGGAAATCGGCCCGGTCGAGACACGGCTCGAAGTCGACGAGTTCCGCGCCGAGCTGGTCGGCCCGCTCCTGGCGGATGTAGGGGTCGTACGCCACCAGTTCCATCCCGAGCGACCCCAGCCGTTTGGCCACCTCCTGGCCGACGCGTCCGAGGCCGACGATGCCGAGCGTCTTGCCGTTGAGTTCCGTCCCGAGGTAGTCGCCTTTTGCCCATTCGCCGGCCCGCAGGCGAACGTGGGCCTGTGGGATGGAGCGCGCGGTCGCGAAGGCCATCGCGACGGTGTGTTCCGCCGCCGCCCGGACGTTCCCCTCGGGCGCGTTGGCGACGATGACGCCGTGGTCGGTCGCTGCGTCGATATCGATGTTGTCGACGCCGATCCCGGCGCGCCCGACGATGACGAGATTCGGCGCCGCCTCGAACACCGCTTCGGTCACGTCCGTCCCCGACCGCACGACGAGTGCGTTGGCATCCGCCACCGCGTCCAACAGGGCCGTCCCCTCGATATCGTACGCGGTTTCCACCTCGTGGCCCGCGTCCCGAAGGCGATCCAGCCCTGCGTCGGCAATCGGGTCCGTGACGAGTACCCTCATACTCGAATCGACCCGAGGACGGGGGTTAAGGGTTTCCAAATGCGTCCTCGGGGCTCGGGAGCCACACCTCCGTCCGCGCGCCGTCGTCCCGCTCCGTCACCGACACCTCGCCACCGTATCGCTCGGCGAGCGTCGCGACGAGATACTGCTGGAACTCGAAGACGCCGTGATCGGTGTCGATTTCGGCGGGATCGACGTCCTCGACGACTGGCCCGCCGGCGTCGTCGACGATGAGGGTCACGCCGTCCGGCGTCGGAGTCGCCGAGAGCCGGATCGTCATATCCGCCCCGTCGGCGCGCTCGACCGCCTGGAACAGGAGCGCCTCGATCAGCACGTCGAGGGCGTCGTCGGCAAGCACCTGACAGGAGTCGGGCACTTCGACGACGACGCGCACGTCGGAGCAGTCGGCGACCGCCGGGTGTGCCGTTTCGACCGCCGCGTGGGCGGTTTCGACTGCCGCCGTGAGGTCGACCGGCCAGCGGGCGCTGTCGCTCGTCACGAGCGCCCGCATCTGCTGGACGTGTCGCGCCATTCGTCGCCCCGTGCGGGCGATGTCCGCAGCGTCGTCGCCGTCGATGCGGTCGGTCAGGAGCTCCGCCCGCCCGACGATCAACTGCGCCGCGTTCAACACGTAGTGTCTGAGCAGTTCGTTCAGGAAGTCGATGCGCTGGCGCTCGCGCCGGAGTTCGGCGTCGCGCTCCCGCCAGCGGGCGTTGCTCGTCCCCAACCAGAGGCCGGCGAGCGCACCCACGGAGGTGACGATGGGCGCCAGCGCCGCGAACGGCGAGGCGGAGCCGACCAGCCGCGCTATCGTCGTGATCCAGAGTGCGACCACGATCATCCCCGCGACGACCGAGAGCGTCCACGCGGTGACGATGGCGGTAAACCGTGGCGGCTCCCGTCGCGCGTATATCCACCCGGCGTAGACCACACCGCCGAACAACAACAGGGGTACCCCGGCTTCGAGCACCGCCGTCGCTGGCGACCTGACGACCCCCAACCGCATCACCGGCACCGTCGCGAGTACGACACCCGTGACCGCGAGCGACCACCGTTTCAGCCAGGGGGGGAGATCGACCATCGTGGGAGCGTCGACCGGCATTGCCGGCCGATACACTCCCTATCCCATGGGGTACGTCCATAAACGTTGCCGCCGCGGTCGGGGGATTCAAATTCTCGGCCGGCGACTGGCCGGTATGCGACTCGTCGCGTTCGATTTCGACGGCACGCTTTCGGACTCCGAGATGACGGTGCTGCTCGGCGAGCAGTGTGGCGTCGCCGACCGTATGGCCACGATCACCGAACGGGCGATGAACGACGAGATCAGCTACGCCGAGAGCCTGCGCGAGCGGGCCGCGTTGCTGGAGGGTCTCGACATGGATCGGGCCGCCGACGCCTTCGACGAGGTGCGGTTACGGACGGGCGCGGCCGACCTGCTGGCTCGCCTGAACGAGGCCGGTCACCACACCGCCATCCTCACCGGTGGCTTCGAGCGCGGCGTCGAACGCGCCCTCGACCGCGAGGGCGTCGCCGTCGACACTCTGGTCGCCAACCGCTTGCCCGAGAGCGGCGGTCATCTCACCGGCGCGGTCGACGGACCGCTGATCGAGGGCACCAAGGACGAGGCCCTGGAGTCGCTCGCGGCCGACCTCGACTGCCCGCTCTCGCGCACCATCGCCGTCGGCGACGGCGCCAACGACCTCCCGATGCTGGAGGTGGCGGGCCTCTCCGTCGGCTTCCTCCCCAAACCGGCGGTGCGGCCCGCCTGTGACGTGGTGGTGGCGTCGATGGATCGCCTCGGCCGCGTGTTCGCGGAGCGCGGCCTGCTCGAGTAGTCCTTACGTCGCCGCGTCGATGGCCTGGTCGATGTCGGCGATGATGTCGTCCACGTCCTCCAGGCCGACCGAGAGGCGTACCATGTCGGGCGTGACGCCCGCTGCGCGCTGTTCGTCTTCGGTCAACTGCTGGTGGGTGGTGGAGGCGGGGTGGATCACCAGCGTCTTCGCGTCGCCGACGTTGGCGAGCAGGGAGGCGAGTTCCACGTTGTTCACCGTCTCGCGGGCCGCCTCGTAGCCCGCGTCGAGGCCGAAGGTGATCATGCCGCCGTAGCCGCCGTCGAGGTACTCGCTCGCGTTGTCGTGGGTCTCGTGGGACTCCAGTCCGGGGTAGTTCACCCAGCCCACGTCGGGGTGGTCGTCCAGGTGTTCCGCGACGGCCATCGCGTTCTCGCAGTGGCGTTCCATCCGCATCGGGAACGACTCCAGTTTCTGGAGGGTCACCCACGCGTCGAACGGCGACTGGGTGTTCCCCAGGTCACGCAGGCCGCGGGCGATGGCGGCGTACGTAAAGCCCGCGGGTGCGAACGTCTCGTGGAAGTTGACGCCGTGGTACGCGGGGTTGTCCGTGGCGATTTCGGGGTAGTCGTCGGCGTACTCGCCCCAGTCGAAGGTGCCGCCGTCGACCAGAATCCCGCCGATAGTCGACCCGGAGCCGTGGAGCCACTTGGTCGTCGAGTCCCAGACCAGATCCGCGCCGTGTTCGAGGGGCCGACACAGGTACGGCGTCGCGAACGTGTTGTCGACGAGCAGGGGGACGCCGTGGTCGTGGGCGATGTCGGCGAGACGCTCGATGTCCGGCGTCACGAGCGCCGGGTTGCCGATGGTTTCGAGGTGGACGTACGCGGTGTCGGCGTCGATGGCGGCGGCGTAGGCGTCGTAGTCGAGGGTGTCGACGAAGCGGGTCGTGATCCCTCGGCGCTCGACGGAGTGAGTCAGGTAGGTGTAGGTGCCGCCGTACAGCGCCGACGCGGTGACGATGTTGTCCCCCGCCTCCGCGAGCAGGAAGGTCGCCAGGTCGAGGGCCGCCATCCCCGACGCGGTGGCGGCGGCGCCGACGCCGCCTTCCAGGGCGGTGAGTCGCTCCTGAAGGGTGCCGACGGTGGGGTTCATCAGCCGCGAGTAGATGTGCCCCTCTTTCTCCAGAGCGAACTGCGCCGCGGCGTCCTCGGCGTCCTCGAAGACGTACGATGTGGTCTGGTAGATGGGGGGGCGCGCGGGCGCCGGTCGCGGGGTCGGGTTCCTGGCCAGCATGGAGGCTTCGCGTGTAGAATCCGGGTTCGTCGGCTTGGTCGTCGTCTGCCATGCGCCGGCGTTCGTCTCCGGACGCCTAAAAGCGGGGGACAGATGCAGGTCCTGCCGGTGTCTGTGACCCCCTGGGTCGTCCCGCCCGGTTCGTGGCCACGCCCTGGCGACGCGCGGAACCGCGAGATAGCGCCCCGTCCCGACCCCGCTTCGGGAGACACGCGGAGCGACAGGGGTGGACGCGGGGCTGCACGGCGTCTCCCTCGAACCTTCGCGCCGCACTCGGATTGCGGCCGGCGCTGACGGCGACGGCTGGCGAGTAGCCCCACCGCGAACTGGATGCGCGACGCCTGCGTGGATCGCCCCGTCTCACCCGGAGAACAGCGAGTTGTGGACGGGCGCGAAGTCGCTCTCCCCCGTCTCCTCGTCCTCGGCGGTGTCGTGGACGGCGCGCCCCGCCAGCCCCTCCGCGAGGAAGTCCCGGAGCGGCGGCCCCACCTTCTCGGGTTCGACCAGGAAGGCGTCGTGGCCGTGATCCGACTCGACGACGTGGTGAGCGACGGGGACGTTCGCGGTGCGGCAGGCTGTCGCGAGCGACTCCGACTGCTCGACCGTGAAATGCCAGTCGCCGGTAAAGGACATGATCAGTGCCTCGCCTTCGAACGCCGCCATCGCGTCGGCGTCGCTCTCGTACCCCTCGCTGAGGTCGTAGTCGTCCATCGCGCGGGTGAGATAGAGATAGGTGTTGGGATCGAACCGGTCGACGAACTTCTCGGCCTGGTAGTCGAGATACGACTCCACCTCGCGATACGGGAAGTAACTCGCGGCGCGGTCGGCGGGGAACGACCGAACGGCGTCGCGGCCGGCGGCCCGGCGACCGAACCGCTCCTCCATCGACGTTTTCGAGAGGTACATCACGTGGCCGATCTGTCGGGCGAGCGCGAGGCCTTCGGTGGGCTGTTCCGACCCGTAGTAGTCGCCGCCCTGCCAGGCGTCGTCGGTCGTGATCGCTCGCCGAGCGATGGCGTCGAGGGCGAGACACTGCGCGTCGAGGCGGGCGGCGGCCGCTACGGGGACGATCCGGGCCACGTCGTCGGGATACTGCACCGCCCAGTCGAGGACGTTCATCCCGCCGGCGCTCCCACCGACGACGGCGTGCAGACGGCCGACGCCCAGGTCGTCGAGCAGGCGTCGCTGGGCGCGCGTCCAGTCACCAATCGTCACCGGCGGGAAGTCGGTACCCCACGGCTCACCCGTCTCCGGGTGGTCGGCCGGCGGCCCCGACGATCCGTAACAGGAGCCCGGGACGTTCGCACAGACGACGTAGTACTCGGTGGTGTCGATGGCTTTCCCCGGGCCGACGATGTCGTTCCACCACGCCCGCGCCTGGCCCGCGGTGCCCGTCACGCCCTCGCTGGCGACGTTCTGGCTCCCGGTGAGCGCGTGACAGACCAGGACGGCGTTGCTCCCGCCGTCGGGGTGGGGTTCGAAGTCGCCGTACGCCTCGTAGGCTATCCGGAGGTCGTCGATGGACTCCCCACACTCGAAGGTGAACTCCCCGAGGTGGCGCGTGCCGCTCTCGACGGATGTCATCGGAGCCCCCGTTCGAGGTCGGCGACAATATCGGCTTCGTCCTCCAGGCCGACCGAGAGGCGCACCATGTCGGGCGTGACGCCCGCCGCGCGCTGTTCGTCCTCGGTCAACTGCGAGTGCGTGGTGGAGGCAGGGTGGATCACCAGCGTCTTCGAGTCGCCGATGTTGGCGAGGAAACTCGCCAGGTCGACGGTTTCACACAGTTCCTTCGCCGCTTCGTAGCCGTCGGCGAGGCCGAACGTGACCATCCCGCCGTAGCCGTCGAGATACTCGCTCGCGTTGTCGTGGGTCTCGTGGGACTCCAGTCCGGGGTAGGTCACCCAGCCGACGGCCGGGTGGTCGTCGAGGAACTCGGCGACGGCGCGGGCGTTCTCGCAGTGGCGATCCATCCGCAGGGGCAGGGTCTCTAGCCCCTGGAGAGTCACCCACGCGTCGAACGGCGACTGGCCGTTGCCGAGGCTCCGCACCGAGCGATAGCGGGCGGCAGCCGCGAGCGCCCGGTCGCCGAACCGCTCGCTGAAGTCGAAGTCGTACGCCGGGCTCTCGCCGGCGAGTTCGGGGTAGTCGGCGTCGGGGTGTTCCCAGGGGAAGGCCCCGCCGTCGATCAGAACGCCGCCGACGGTCGTCCCGGAGCCGTGAATCCACTTGGTCGTCGACTCCCAGACGGCGTCGGCGCCGTGTTCGACCGGGCGACACAGATACGGCGTCGCGAACGTGTTGTCGACGACGAGCGGTGTCGCTCGGTCGTGGGCGATGTCGGCCAGGCGCTCGAAGTCGGGCGTCACCAGCGACGGGTTGGCGAGCGTCTCGACGTGGACGAACGCGGTGTCGTCGTCGATGGCGTCGGCGTAGGCGTCGTAGTCGAGGGTGTCGACGAAGCGCGTCTCGATGCCCCGGCGCGAGGCCATCTTCGAGAAGTACGTATTCGTCCCGCCGTACATATCCGCGGCGGCGACGATGTTGTCGCCGGCCGAAGCGAGGATACTCGTCCCCGCGTCGAGAGCAGCCATCCCGGCCGCGGTGGCGACGGCGTCGCTACCCCTCGACAGCGAGGCCAATCGTCGCTCCAGCATCCGAACCGTCGGGTTGGAGAACCGCGAGTAGATGTTGTCCTCGACGTCGAGGCGGAACCGCTCGGCGGCGTCCTCGGCGTCCTCGAAGACGTACGACGTGGTCTGGTAGATGGGTGGCGCACGCGCACCCGTCGCCGAATCCGGCTCCTGCCCGGCGTGGAGGCTTCGGGTGTGAAAGCCGTCGGTCATGTGTATGGTGCATATTCATGGAATAACTTATAACCAGTAGTTACGCACCGAGTGGTCGGGGTGGACGCGTCGCTCGGCGAGAGCGGGTTCCGCCGATGTGGCGGCCACACCACAAGTACCATGCCGCCTCGCCACCCGCTACCCCCTAGTCAGGTGGCTCCATGACGAAGAAACGCGAATACAACGATCACTACCCCGACAAGACGCTGTACATCCCGGGCCCGACCGAGGTGCGCGAGGACGTCATCGAGGCGATGTGCCAGCCGATGTTCGGCCACCGTATGGATCGCATGACGGATCTGTACACGACCATCGTCGAGGACACGAAGGACTTCCTCGGCACCGACAACGACGTCATCGTCCTGACGGCGTCGGGCACCGAGTTCTGGGAGGCGTCGACGCTCAACCTCGTCGACGAGAACATCCTCTGTCCGACCTGCGGGAGCTTCAGCGAGCGCCACGCCAACGTGGCCGAGCGGTTGGGGAAGGATGTCGACAGGCTGGAGTACGAGTGGGGACGGGCGGTCAAACCCGAGGACGTGCGCGAGGCGCTGGACACCCGCGACACCGACTACGACGTCGTCACCTGCGTCATGAACGAGAGTTCGACCGGGGTTCGGAACCCCATCGAGGAGATCGGCGACGTCGTCGCCGACTATCCGGACACCTACTTCGTCGTCGACGCGGTGTCGGCGCTCGGCGGCGACTACGTCGATATCGACGAGCACAACATCGACGTCATCTTCGCGTCGACCCAGAAGGCCTTCGCCATGCCGCCCGGCCTCGCCGTCTGTGTCGTCAGCGACGACGCCTACGAGCGCGAACTGGAGAAGGACTCCGCGTCGTGGTACGGCGGCTTCCAGCGCACGCTGGACTACTACGACCGGAAGGGCCAGACCCACTCCACGCCGGCAATCCCGATCATGCTGGCCTACCGCAAACAGATGAAACACATGCTCGACGAGGGCCACGAGGCGCGCGACCGACGCCACCGCGAGATGGCCGCGTACACCCGCGAGTGGGCCCGCGAGCATTTCGATATGTTCCCCGAGACAGGCTACGAATCGCAGACGGTGAGCTGCATCGAGAACACGCAGGATATCGACGTGGCCGCCACCATCGACGCCGTCTCGGAGCAGTACGACATGGTCTTCTCGAACGGGTACGGGTCGGCGCTCGGCGAGCAGACGTTCCGCATCGGCCACATGGGCGAACACTCCGTCGAGTCGATCACGGCCCTGACCGACGCCATCGAGGACGTCGCGGATCTATAGGCCGACACCGCGGCTCACAGGTCGGCTTCTTGGAACCACAGCAGGCCCAGTAGCGGCGGCACGAGAATCCACACCAGTAGCATGAGCGTCGCCGACACCTGCATGTTCACGTCGCCCTTGGTGTACAGCGCGCCCTGCAGGAACGCGTTCGAGACGGTCTTGAACGATCCCGTCGGGTTGAGGAGCGTGAGCATCCGCAACACCTGCTGGCCCGTGAGCGGGAGCCACGACGGCGCGCCGCCGGTGCCGAGGTAGAACTGGAGCGGGAACCGCACCGCGCCCCACAGCGGAACGAACAGGAAGTAGATGCCGACGGCGCCCGCGACTGCCCGGCGACTGGACGAGGCGGCCGCCGAGAACCCGACCGCGATGCTGACGAAGACGACGCCGAGAACCGCCGTCAACAGCGTATAGCCCAGATACGACGCCGCGTCGAAGTTCACCGGCGGCGCGATCAGGAAGATCACTGCCGGCAGGAGAAAGCCGACGGCGATGGGTGCGGCGATGGCGCCAGCGCGCCCCGCGACTTTCCCGAACACCACGTCGGCCCGCGAGTGAGGCAGGGAGAGCAGGAGTTTCAGCGATCCTGACTCCCGCTCGCCGACGACGGCGTTGTACGCGACGATCAGCGCGATCAGGGGAACGAGCGTCGTCACGAGGGCGTCACGCACGAACAGCGAGTTGAGGATCTGGTTCGAACTGATGGTCTGGCCGGGTGCGGGCCGAACCAGATAGGCCGCGGCCGACACCAACAGGACGAACAGCGTCGACAGGCCAGCCACCCACCGCGACCGGATGGCGTCCTCGAAGTCCTTGCGCGCAACGGCAGTCCAGGTCACGCCGACACCTCCTCGCCCTCGGTGTAAGCGAGAAACAGGTCTTCGAGCGATGTCTCCTCCGTCTGGAAGTCCTCGACGGTGATGCCCGCCTCCTCCAGTGCGCCGATGACCGCCGTCTTCGCGTCGGCGTCACAGGAGACGGTCACCGTGTCCCCATCGACGGTGGCGGCGGAGACGCCGCCCAGTGCCCGAACCGTCTCCAGGTCGTCGTCCGTCGCGCCGTCGACGGTGACGACGAGCGTCGCCCCGTCGCCGACGGCCTCGCGGAGGCCCTCGATGCTGTCCTCCGCGACGAGTTCACCCTCGCGCAGGATGCCGACGCGGTCACACACTGCCTCGACCTGCCCGAGGACGTGACTGGAGAAGAAGACGGTCGCGCCGCGGTCGGCCTCCGCGCGCACGATTTCGCGCATCTCGCGGGCGCCGCCCGGGTCGAGCCCCGAGGAGGGTTCATCGAGGATGAGCAGGTCGGGTTCGCCCACCAGAGCCATCCCGAGCGTCAGCCGCTGGCGCATCCCTTTGGAGTAGCCGCCCGCCTTACGGTCGGCGGCGTCGGCGATTCCCACCCGTTCGAGTACCGCATCCGGATCGCCGTCTACCTGCTTCGACCGCATGGCGAATTCGATGTGTTTGCGCCCCGTGAGGCGGTGGTACACGTCGTACCCTTCCGGGAGTACGCCCGTCCGTCGGCGCACCGCGACGCTCTCGCGGCCCGCGTCCAGACCAAGCACGCGCACCTCGCCGGTCGTGGGACGGACGAAATCGAGCAACATGTTGATCGTCGTCGATTTCCCCGCACCGTTTGGCCCGAGGAAGCCGAACACCTCGCCCTCGGGAACCGTGAGGTCGAGGTCGGCGACGGCAGTGACATCGTCGAACTGCTTGGTCACGCCGTCGAGTTCGATTGCGGCCATGGGAATCCGTTGGGCCAGTCCCCGTTAAAGCGTTTAGGTCTCTCTCAGACGGTTTCGTCCGGTTCGTGCCGGTCGGCCATCCGCGTCGCCTCCGCCGCGTATCGCTCCCGTCGGTCGTCGTCGTCGACGGGGTCGAGCGCCTCGGGGTCGGCGTCGACCGCCGCCGTGACGCCCCCGGATCGCTCGACGGCTATCGGTGCCCGCTCGATCCGTCGGACGGCCGCCCCGTCGGGCGTCGCGTACACCAGCGAGATGAGCCCCTTGTCGTCGTACGTGCGCTCGACCAGCCACAGTCGTGTCTCGCCCATATCGGGCCATCGACGCCACCGGTGAAATAGACTCGGCTACCCGTCGGTCAGTCGTTCGCGCCCCGATCCGCGTTCGCTCGCAGTTCGTTCACGCTCCGTTCGAGTTCGCCCACCGCAGCGTCGGCCTCGTCGGCCGCGTCGACGATCCGGTCGGCCGCCGCCGCCGTTTCCTCGGCCCGATCCCGGAGAGTCTCGATGGTTGCGGTCAGTTCCTCGCCGGTCGCCGCCTGGTCGTCGGCCGTACGCGACACCTCCGCGACCCCGTCCGCGACCTGGTCGATGCTGTCGGCAATCTCCTCGAACGTCTCGAGTACCCCGTCGATCCGGTCGCTCGCCTGCTCGATCCGATCCAGCGACCGCGTGGCGGCGTCGACGGTGTCGTCCGTCTGTTCTTGGAGCGTCTGGATGTCGTCGGTGATCGCCTCGGTGTGATCGTGGGTCTGCTCCGCTAGTGACTTCACCTCATCGGCGACGACGGCGAAGCCGTCGCCCTCCGATCCCGCCCGCGCCGCCTCGATATTGGCGTTCAGGGCGAGCAGGTTCGTCTGATCGGCCACCTCCGAGATGACCTCGACTACCTCCTCGATGTCGTCCATGCGCTCGCCGAGGGCGGTTACGTCGTCGACGAGTTCCTCCCCTACGTCCACGACGCTCTCGGTCGCCTCGCGGGCGTCCGCGCTGGCGTCGAGGCCCGATGCCGCTGCCTCCCGTGCCTCGCTGGCCGCCCCCTCCACCTCGTCGGTCGTGGCCGCCACCTCTTCGATGCTCGCGCTGAACGACTGCATCTCCTCGGCGCCCTCCGCGAGCAAGTCGTTTTGCTCCCCGACGTTCTCCGCGATGTCGTCCGCCGCCGCCGCGGTGCGGTCGATGGCGTCCGACAGCGACCGTGTCTCCCCGTCGACTCGGCTCGCCAACCGTTCGAACTCCTCGGCCGTCCGATTCAACTCCGTGACGACGACGGAGAGGCGGTCGTCGACCGCGCGGTCGTCGGTGTCGAACGCTGCGCGCGCGTCGAGGTGCCCCTCGGCGAGTTCGTGCAGCGTCCCCCGTATCTCGTCGACGAGGTCGGCGACGGCCTCTTGTCGCTCTACCTCCGCCGTTCGGTCGCGAATCGCCTGGATGACGGCGACGAACTCGCCGTCCTCGTACAACGGCATCGACGTGTGGCGGAAGTGTCGGGTCTCGCCCCGGCGGTCGGTGAGCGTCTCCTCCGTCGCGTACAGCGACAACTCCGCGTCTTCGAGTTCGACATCCGGCCGCCGGTCGGCCGAGTCGGGTGCGTCGAGTACCGTCTGGGCGAGCATCTCCGTCTCCCGACCGTCCGGATAGAACACCTTACTCGGCTGGGTGGTACCGATGGCTACGTCGTCGCCGTTTCCGGTCAGTCGCTCGATGCTGTGATTCCAGGCGACTACCTCGCCCTCCCGATTCAGGATGAACACCGGCATCCCGACGCCGTCGATCAGCACATCGTCGTCGATATTCAGCTCGACGGTATCCGTGGTCGCATCTCCAAACGCCACGTCGGTCGCCTCGATACGGCCACCATCCGGTCGCAGTTCTTCGGCGTGAGTGTCGGCGCCCCTGCGCTGTGATCCGTGTGGCCCCGGAACAAAATTCATACGACAGCCGTCGAGAGCGTTCATCTTAATCGTTTCTTCCGGTTTTCACGGCTGAAAATAGCAGGCCGACGCGTCAGGCTCATTGGCGCTCGGCCGCTACCGACGCGGTGATGGACGCGACTGCGGTGCGCGAGCGTGCGGCCGACCTGCCGCGCGACCCCGGCGTGTACCTCTTCTACGAGGACGAGGCGGTGCGTTACGTCGGTAAGGCGGTCGACCTCCGGGGGCGCGTGCGCTCGTATGCCGACCCTCGGAGCGACCGCATCCGGCGGATGGTCGACCGCGCCGACCGGATCGACGTGGCCGTGACCGACACCGAGACGCAGGCGCTCTTGCTGGAGGCGAACCTCATCAAGCGCCACCAGCCCCGGTACAACGTCCGGCTGAAGGACGACAAGT